>JBDHVF010000264.1:0-9547 GCA_039809605.1 Polyangiales bacterium
GCGGCCGCACCGCGCGCATCGCCGTCGCCGTCGCCGTCGCGCTCGCGCTCGTGCCCCGCGACTACCTCGTCCGCGCCGTCACGTCGTTCCCGCGCGCGCGGGTGCTCGCGGCGCGCGAGGGCCTCGACGGCACCGCCGCCGTGCTCGCCTACGACCGCGCGACCGTGTGCCGCGCCTCGCCCAACCGCTGCCGCGGCCGCTGCGCGCAGGACTTCTCGTACCAGCAGCTCATCTTCGGCACCGTCTCGTACGCGAGCACCATCCCGCCCGCGAAGCGCTACATGCGCGCGCTCGCGCACCTGCCGATGCTCCTGCACCGCCGCGAGGGGCCGCTCGACGTGGCCGAGGTCTGCTTCGGCACGGGCACCACCGCGGGGGCCTTCACGGCGCACCCCGCGCTGCGGTCGCTCACCATCGTCGACATCAACCGCGACGTCTTCGGCTTCGCGCGCCACTTCGCGGCCAGCAACCGCCGCGTGCTCGACGACCCGCGCGTGCGCCCCGTCGTCGACGACGGGCGCCACCACCTCGCGACGCAGCCCGGCGCGTGGGACGTGATCTCCCTCGAGCCCCCTCCCCCCACCGCCGAAGGCGCCGCGTCGCTCTACACCCGAGAGTTCTACGCGGCCGCGCGTCGCCGCATGCGCGAGGGCGCCATCGTGGCCCAGTGGATCCCGCTCGACCAGCAGACCGCGGGCCTCGACCGCGCGATGCTCGCCGCCGTCGCCCGGGAGTTCCGCGAGGTCGAGGTCTACATCCCGAGCCGCGTCGAGGGCGTCGTGCTCGCCTCCGACGCGCCCCTCGCGCCCGACCTCTCGCGGTGGCGCGCCCGCTGGACGCCCGCCGTCGCCGAGAGCCTCGCCGACGTGGGGTTCCCCTCGCCCGAGGCGCTGCTCGCCACGCGCGTGCTCGACACCCGTGGGGTGCGCGCGTGGGTCGGTGGCGCCGCGGCGATGACCGACGACCTGCCCTCGGTGGAGTTCTACCGCTCCCACCCCGGCGAGCCCTTCAGGGTCGAGTCGATGCTCGCGCTCCGGCCCGGAGCCCCCGCCGGGCTCGACCCGCGCGAGGCCGGGGAGATCGCGCGTCGCGCCCGCCTCGAGGCCCTCGGGATGCGGGCCTGGGAGCGCTCGATCACCGGCGACCTCGGGGGCGTCCGCGCGCTCGTCGCGCAGATGGGCGCGCTGGAGCCGGGCGACCGCTACGTCGCGTACCTCGCCTCGCTCGAATACGACTGCCTCAACCTCGACGCGCCTTGAGCCGTTGAGCCTTCGTGAGTCGGCGGCGCGAGGTGCGCCGCGGGCCGGGAGGCGACGTCGATGTACCGCACACGGTCTGGTTACCCGAGCGAGGCGTGGGGCGAGCGAGACCCCGACGACGCGCGCCGCAGCGCGCAGCTCCAGTGCGCGATCGCGCGCAGCGTGCTCGGCGCGGCCCGCTCGGTCGGCGTCCCCGTCGAGCCCCGCTGCGAGGAGTCGCTGTTCGCCGTCGAGCGATGGTGCACGGGCGCCGGCACCGCCGCCGAGGTCCGCAGCGCGGCTCGCGAGGTGATGCTCCGGCGGCTCGAGGTGTTCAACGACCCCGACGCGCTCGGCGCGTGGCGCCGCCGCATCTGCGACGCCGTGCTGCGCGCGTGTGACGAGGCCCGCGAGGCGCTCGACGGCAGCCCCCTCGAGCGTACCTCGCAGACGAGCGTCTTCTGAAGGCCCCTCAGGGCGTCGAGGTGGTGGCCGGGCAGTAGCCCAGGGTCTCCGAGGCAAGGGTACCGCCCGCAAAGCCCGAGCTCTCGTAGTGAAAGTACCAGCGGTTGTTCCTCGGCGAGACCGTGAGCGAGCACATGTCGCCCAGGCCCGCCGTGCCCGTGGTGATCGGCGTGACCATCCCGTCGCGAATGCGGTACCGCACGATGCGGGTGCTGTTCTCGACGAAGACGGCGTAGGCGTCGCTGTCGAAGAACTCGGCCACGCCCCAGAACGCCCAGCTCTCGCAGAACGAGTGCGTCACCGTCGGGGCCATCGTGCGCAGCGTGGTCACCGACCCCGAGGGCAGGCGGATCTGGTACCAGGCCGCCGTCGTCGCCGAGCCGCCCGTGTAGATGTACGCGCGGCCGCGGCCCGAGAAGATCCCCGCGCCGCTCTGGAGCGCGATGGGCGTTGAGAGCGGGATGCGCGTCGCCGTGAGCGCCCCCGTCGCGCCATTGAGCACCCCGAGCTGCGTGATCGTGACCGGGAAGCGCACCGTGAAGTAGCTGAGCTCACCGCCCATCGCGTCGAGCATCACGTACACGTCGCCCGAGGCGAGGTCGCTCAGCATCGCGTCGTGCTGCGCGCCCACCGCAGCGAGCCCCGAAAGGTCCGTGAGCGACGCGCGCACCGTCGCCGTGTCGCCCGTGTAGAACACCTGGCTGCCCGAGACCGCGATGCCGCCGCGGTCGTCGCCGGCCTCGGTGCTCTGGTCGATCGTGCGGCACATCGCCATCGTCGTCGAGAGCGAGTCGACGCGAAAGGTCGGCTCCATCGAGCACACGCCCGACACGCACGAGAGCGTGCCCGAGCACACGTTGCCGCAGCGGCCGCAGTTGGTCCGGTCGCCGAGGGTGTTCACGCAGGCGGCGCCGCAGCGGGTCTGCCCCGCGGTGCAGGGTGCGACGCACATGCCGAGCACACACACGCGGTCGGCGGTGCAGCGGTTGCCGCAACGGCCGCAGTTCTCGTTGTCGTTGCGGATGTCAGCGCACACGGGCCCGCACTGCACGCTCGGCGACGCGCAGCCCGCCACGTCCGTGCCCACCAGCGCGCGGCAGAAGCCGCCCGAGCACGCGTAGCCCGGGCCGCACGTCACCCCGCACGCCCCGCAGTTGTTCGGGTCCACCGCCGTGTTCACGCACACGCCGCCGCAGTTGGTCTGGATGTCAGCGCAACGCGGCGCGCACGCGCCACCCGCGCAGAGCTGGCCCGCCCCGCAGGTCGTGCCGCACGCCCCGCAGTTGGTCCGGTCGCTCGACAGGTCCACGCACCGACCCATGCACGCCGCCGTGCCCATCGGGCACGTCAGGCGACACATGCCCATCACGCACTCCTGACCGCCGGGGCAGACGTTGCCGCACATCCCGCAGTTGGTCCGGTCGGTCTGCACGTCGACGCAGCGCATGTCACACGCGGTGCGGCCCGTCGGGCACTCGAGCACGCAGCGGCCCCCGCGGCAGAACTGCGGCGACGGGCACGCGTTGCCGCACATGCCGCAGTGGCTCACGTTCGACATCAGGTCCGCGCAGGCGCCCGAGCACTCGGTGGTGCCCGACGGGCACGCCATGCCCGTGCACGCGCCCATCACGCAGCGCTGAAGGCCCGTGCAGCGCGTGCCGCACGCCCCGCAGTCGGTCTGCGAGCTCGTCAGGTCGACGCAGCGGCCCGAGCACTCGGTCTGCCCCGAGGGGCAGCGCAGCTCGCACGTTCCGCTCACGCACGTGTGGCCCAGCGGGCACGCGTTGCCGCACGCGCCGCAGTGCTGGTCGTCGGTGCGAAGGTCCGCGCAGCGCACCGCGGGGCCGCTCGACGAGCCGTCGCGCAGGCCGCCGTCGCGCACGCCGCCGTCGGGCTCGCTCGCGCGGCACGAGGTGTACCGCGGCCCGCACTCGATCTGGCAGGAGCCCGCCGAGCAGACCTGGCCCTCGGGGCACGCGAGGCCGCACGCGCCGCAGTTGGCGCGGTCGACGTTGGTGTCGGTGCAGCGCTCGTCGCAGCGCGTCTGCCGCGCCGGCGAGGTCGGGCACTCGTTGTCGCAGCGGCCGTTGATGCACACGCGGCCCGAGCCGCAGTTGATGCCGCAGCCGCCGCAGTTGCGAGGGTCGTCCGCGGGGCTCACGCAGCTCCGGCCGCACATGATGTTCGGCAGGCTGCACGGGCCGTCGGCCTCTTGCATGTCGCTCGGCAGGTCGGCGTCGAGGTTCATGAACCGCGAGGTCGAGTCGCTGCACGCGGCGGTGAGGGCGACCGCGAGCGCCAGCGCCGCTCGCAGGAAGGGGTGGAGGCTCAAGGAATTCTCTCCGTGCACGGGTGTCAGCTCCTGGCGAGGCGCCTCACGGCGAGGGCACGTAGCGAACGGTCATGCCCGCGGTCGGGGTGCAGGTGTACGAGGTCCCGTCGGCGCAGCCGGGGACGCCCATGGTGCCCATCTGGTTCTCGATGCCGGCGGTGTGCGACTCGGCGCCCTCCATGCGCTGGTAGAGCACGTCGATCGCGCCCGTCTCGTTCAAGATGATCTCGTACGTGTGGTGCTCGGTGTCGTCGCCCGCGAAGTGCCGCGCGTCGTTCCACATGAACACCTGCTGGCGCGCGGGCGCGGCGCCCACCGTCGCGATGCACTGCGCGTTGCGGTTGACGTTGTCGTCCCAGTACGCGGCGATCGTCGCGTTCGGCGTCACCGTCGAGGGGATCGAGCCGCCGAGCGAGCTCGACGCCGCCCCGTCGAGGTTGATGAACCCGTTGCTGCACACGTTCACCATCGCGCCCGCCATCAGGTCGGCGGCCCAGTAGCGGAAGTTGAACGCCAGCGGGACGCGCGCCGACCCGTCGTCGGCCCCCGCGAGCACCATCGTCGCGCCGGGCGCCGTGCAGGCGTTCACGAACGACGTGATGGGCGGCGGCGTCATCGACCGCGTGTAGCGCACCAGCGGCGCGATGATGCACGCCCCGCGGGAGCAGTACGGCGTCGCCATCGGGCAGCGCGTGCCGCACCCGCCGCAGTTCATCGGGTCTGTCTGCGTGTCGATGCACGCGTCGCCGCAGCGCGTGGTGCCCATGGGGCACTGGCACATGCCCGTGAGGCACGGCACCGTGCCCGGGCACGTGTTGCCGCAGCGGCCGCAGTTGGTCCGGTCGGTGGTGATGTTGGTGCACGTGCCGCCGCAGCGGTCGCTGCCCATGGGGCACGGCGCGGCGCACATGCCGTCGGCGCAGATGCGGTCGCCCGTGCAGGCGTTGCCGCAGCGGCCGCAGTGGTTGTTGTCGGAGCGGGTGTTGGTGCAGACCGTGCCGCAGAGCAGGCTCGGCGGCGCGCACCCGCCGTCGACCGTCGAGAGGCCCTGGCAGGCGCCCGACACGCACACCTGGCCCGACGCGCACGCGCGCCCGCACATGCCGCAGTGGCCCGGGTCGACCTGGAGGTTCACGCACGTGTCGCCGCAGAGGTTGAGCCCCGGCGGGCACATCGCCATGCACGTGCCGCCCACGCAGAGCTGCGAGCCGGGGCACGCGTGCCCGCACATGCCGCAGTGCGCGCGGTCGGAGCTCGGGTCGGCGCAGCGGCCGCCGCAGAGCATCTGCCCCATCTGGCAGACCGTGGTGCACTCGCCCGACTGGCACACCTGGCCCGACGGGCACGCGTGCCCGCACATGCCGCAGTGCGCGCCGCTCGTGCGGGTGTCGACGCAGTCCTCGCCGCACATCGTCTGGCCCTCGGCGCAGCCGATGCGGCACATGCCCATGCTGCACACCTGGCCCATCGGGCACACGATGCTGCACCCGCCGCAGTTGAAGCGGTCGGTCATGGCGTTGACGCAGCGGCCGCTGCACTGCTGCGTGCCCGAGGGGCAGTCGCCGAGGCGGCAGTGCCCCTCGACGCACGCGTAGTTGGTCATGCAGGTGGCCCGGCACGAGCCGCAGTTGTTGCTGTCGGACATCGGGTCGACGCAGCGGTCGCCGCACACGATCTGCCCCGCGGGGCACTCGGCGCGGCACACGCCGTCGCGGCAGAAGGTGCCCTCGCGGCAGCGGTTGCCGCAGCCGCCGCAGTTCGACGGGTCGCGGTCGGTGTTCACGCACACCACGGCCGTGCCCGCGTCGCCCTTCGACTGCTCGCAAGGGGTAAGGCCCGAGGCGCACGCGACCACGCACTCGCCGTCGGTGCAGACGGTGCCCGGGCCGCAGCGCATGCCGCACATGCCGCAGTTGGCCTGGTCGGCGCTGGTGTTCACGCACGCGCCGTTGCAGCGGGTCTGACCGTTGGGGCACAGGGGCTGACAGCGCCCCTGCACGCAGCTCTGTGAGGCCGTGTTGCAGCGCGAGCCGCACGCGCCGCAGTTGTTGTTGTCCTCCGCGGCGTTGACGCACGCGCCGTTGCAGGAGATCTGCGGCAGGGTGCAGTCGCCGCCGTTCGACTCCGACGAGCAGCCGGCGAGCGCGCCCAGGGCGAGCACGCCGGCAAGGAACCTGACTGTACGCAAGGTCACACGTGCCTCCGTGGAATGTGCGGAGTGTCGCCCGCTGGCCGCCACCGGGTCAATTGCCGAGATGGCCTCGCGCGGTGATTCACCGCGCGAGGCGAGGGCGGCGTGACGTAGCATCCAACCGTCATGCGCCCGATGCGCGCCGCCACGCTGCTGCTCACGTTCGCGCTCGGGGGAGGCGCCGCGCGCGCGCAGACGGCCGCCCCTCGCGCGCAGCGCTTCTACGGCCGCGGCGTGCTGGGCGTGGGCTACGGCCTCTACGCGACCACGACGCGCGCGGGGGACATCAAGATCTCGGGCCTCGGCGTGACGTGGAACTTCGCCGTGGGCGTCAACATCGCCCGCGGGTTCAGCGCGCACGTCGACGCGGCCGCGATGAGCCTCATCACCCCGTCGGTCACGACCGCGGGTGTCGACCGCGTCGCGCCCGACCGCGCCGACTCGACGTCGACGCTCACCCTCTTCGGCGGCGGCGTCACCTGGAGCCACCCGGCGCACCTCCTCTGGGCGAGCCTCTCGGGGGGCGTGGCCGTGCTCGGCGTGGAGCTCCCCGCGGCGCAGCGCACGAGCGCCGGCACCACCACGCCCACCTACGGCCAGACCCAGTACGGCTGGGGCCTCAACCTGCTCGTGGGCCACGACTGGCCCCTCGTCTACCACTGGCGCGCGGGCCTCGCCCTGCAAGCGGTCTTCGCGCAGGTGCCCGACCAGCCCTTCGAGGGCTCGACGCCCACGTGGACGGCCTTCGGCGGCGGCCTCTCGCTCACCATCGTCGACCGGTGACGGCGGCATGACGTCGGCCGACACGCCCTACCGCGCCGCCCCCGCCCCCGCCGCCGCGCCCCTCGCGCGCCTCGCCTCGCACGGCGCGATCTACACCCTCGCCTCGCTCGCGGCCCGCGCCCTGTCGCTCGTGATGGTGCCGATCTACACGCACCGCCTCGGCGCGGCGGACTTCGGCGCCCTCGAGCTCGTGAACACCCTCGACCTCGTGGTGATCGCGACCTTCTCCACCGCCATCACCGACCCGGTGCTGCGGCACTTCCACGACGCGCCCGAGGGGCGCGGGCGCGACGTCGTGGTCTCGACCGCCATCCTCTCGCTCGTCGGCGCGGGCGCGGTCATCGCCGCCGCGGGCGCGCTCGCGTCGCCGTGGCTCGCGGGCGTGATCCTCCGCGACCGCGGGCGCTCGGCGCTCTTCGTGCTGACCTTCCTCTCGGTCACCTCGCAGGCCGTGGTCGAGGTGCCCTTCGCGGTGCTGCGCGGCACCGGCCGCGCGTGGTCGGCCGCCGCCTGGTCGCTCGCGCGCACCGCCCTCGGCCTCGCGCTCAACCTCGCGCTCATCGTCGCCGTCGGCCTCGGCGTGACCGGCGTGGTGCTCTCGAACTTCGCGGCCTCGACCGCGCTCGCCCTCGCCATGGTGGCCCTCACCCTGCGGCGCACCGGGCTCGGCTTCGACCCCGCCGTGCTCCGCCGCATGGCGTCGTTCGGCTGGCCGATGATCCCCGGCTCGATCGCCATGATCGCCCTCGGCCACTCGCGCTCGTACGTGCTCAACGCATACTGCCCCATGTCCGACGTGGGCGTGTGGGCCTTCGGCTACGGCTTCGGCGCCCTCATCACGCAGGTGCTCGGCCACCCCTTTCGCAGCGCGTGGACCGCGCAGATGTACGCCCTCTGGGACGCGCCCGACGGCCTCGGCCCCGCCCGCTACCGCCGCGCGGGCACGTGGCTCGTGGCCCTCTTCGCGTGGGCCGCGGCCGCGCTCACGGCCTTCGCGCCCGAGCTCGTGCGGCTGCTCGCGCCGCCCGCGTTCCACCGCGCGGCGTCGGTGATCCCCGCGGCGGCCGTCGGCGGCGCGCTGCGCGAGGTGGCCGAGTACTTTCGCAACGGCCTGCTCGTGGGCCGCAACGCGCGCGCCGTCGCGGTCATCGAGCCGGGCCTCGCCGCGCTCGACCTCGCGCTCGGCGTGCTGCTCGTCTCGCGCCTCGGGCTCGCGGGCGCCGTCGTCGCCACGCCGCTCGTCTTCGCCGCGTACGCCGCCGCGATGCACCGGGCCGTGCGCGCCGTGCTGCCCGTGCGCTACGAGTACCGTCGCATGGCCGCGTGCTCGCTGCTCGCGGCGTGCCTCGGCGCGGCGGGGTTCGCGGTGCGCACCGGCAGCCTCGCGGTCGACGCGCTCGCGAAGCTCGCGCTCGTGGCCGCGTACCCGGCGCTCGCGCTCGCCCTCGTGCTGCGCGACCCCGAGGAGCGCGCGGCGCTCGCGGCCCTCGCGGCGCGCGTGCGAAGGGCCCGCGCGGGGTGACGCGCGCTTGCGGCCGCGCCCCGGATCGGGGATGGTCCCCGCCCATGCGCGGCTTCTTCTTACGGTGCGCCGCCGTGCTCGCGGCGGTGACGGCGCCCTCCATGGCGTGGAGCAACGGGCGCTTTCCGCAAGCGCAGCAGGTGGTGATCGGCCCCGGCGCGTCGAGCGACGTGGTGGCCCTGCGGGTCACCTTCGGCGTGGTGCTGAGCACCGACGGCGGGAGGACCTTCCGCTGGATCTGCGAGGACGGGCTCTACTACCCCTTCGTCCCGTCGTTCAACTACGACCCCTCGGTCGAGCTCGCGGCGAGCGGCGCGGTGGTCTACGGGTTCGAGACCGGCATCCGCGCCACCTCCGACGGCTGCGCGGCCACCGACATCACGGGCACCCACGGCCACGCCTTCAGCGACCTCACGAGCGACGCGACGGGCAGCGTCGTCTTCGCGACCGAGTCGACGCCGGGCGCGCCCGCCACCATCTGGCGCATGGACCGCATGCTGCTCGACGTGAGCCGCTACGACACCGGCCTGCGCGACGTGACCTTCGACACGATCGAGGTCGCGCCCTCGAACCCCCGAAGGCTCTACCTCACGGGCCGCGCGGGCGCCGAGCTCCGGCCGGTGCTCTACCGCAGCGACGACGGCGGGCGCACCGTGACGGCCGTCACCTCCGACGCCGGCGCCGCGGATTCGCTCTGGGTGAGCGGCATCGACCCGACCGACCCCGACACGGTGTACGTGCGCGCCGCCATGGGCCTCGGCACCGAGCTGCGGCGCTCGCGCGACGGGGGCATGACCTTTCAGCGCATCGCCTCGACGCCCGACCCCATGCTCGGCTTCGCCATCTCCGACGACGGCCGCACGCTCTGGGTCGGCAGCATCGCGGCGGGGCTGCTGCGCTCCGACGACGGCGGCGAGGGCTTCGCCCCCGTGAACCGCGTGCCGGTGCTCTGCCTGCGCCAGCACGCGGGCGTGCTCTGGGCGTGCTCCGACTGGGTGACGCAGCCCTTCGCCCTC
>JBDHVF010000265.1:0-9535 GCA_039809605.1 Polyangiales bacterium
GATCACCAAAACGCTTCTGCACTAGGGGTTTCGGAGAAACTGCCGGAGGCCAGACACAAAATACTTTACGCGACCCACGCGCCCGTCACCGCCAGCCCGCCGCGCCCCGCCCCCCAGCCGTCACCGTCGAATCCGGCGCCGCGGCCCGACAGGCCGCTCGTCGAGCACCCGCAGTTGCGCGCGTGGTTGCTACGGTGGACCGCGAGCGTGTCAGGCACGACCTTCGCGGACCCGGTCACCGGGCAGGCCTTCGCGCCGGAGCCACTCGGAGGCTTCTACGCCCCCGCGTCGGGCTTCCACGGCATGACAGCGCCCACGAATGACATTATCGTGAACCGCTGGAGGCAGCGCCGTGACCTCAACCGCTTCACGGTTCGTTTCGAAGCGTCGTCGTGGCTCCTCGAGACGCCGCAACGCATCAGCCCGGGGTGCAAACGGACCCCGGGCGGCGAGGTGGTGCTCGTGGCGCTCGACGCCATCGAGGAGGGCGAGTCCGTGGTGGCCGGGAACGCTCGTGCCTCGTGCCGACGCGTGGCAGGGCCGTACCTGCTCCAGGTGCGCCAGGTCGAGGGGCTCTGGCGTATCTGCAACGAGAGCTGGAACTTCGAGCGCGCTCTCTGCGCGTCGTGCCCGCAGTCCTACTCGCGCTGCCCGCGCGACGCGGGTGCGCCGGGGTAGCAGGGCGTTCGAAAACCCCGCCGAGTCGCGCAAGGCCGTGCAGCCTCCCCGAAGACTACGGCGCCGTAGTCTCGACGCCGCGCCCTGCTCCAGACGCCGCGACGCCCACCCCTCGCCCGTGCGATCGTTCGCGCCATGACGCGGCGCAAGCCACCCTCACCGCCCCGCCGCCCTCCCGCGGCGAACGCGCCCCACCGCGCACTGACGTCCTCTGGCGAGTGGATCGGCACGCGCCAGGCGCTCGCGATCCCCCACGGCGCGGAGCACCTCGGGCCCACCGACGTCACGCTCTGGATGGCCGACGGGCTGCTGCTCGACGCGACGCCGATCCCGGCGAGCGCGCCGAAGAAGGCGCTCGCCGACGGCCTGACGCGGGCGCTCGCGAAGGGGCGCGTGCCCCCGCCGCGCGCGGTTCGCGTCACCGACGAGGGGTCGGCCGCGGCGGTGCGCAAGATCGTCGGGCCGTCGGTGCCCGTGACCGTCGCGCCGGCGCCCGAGCTCGACGCGGTGCTCGACGACCTCGTGCAGACCCTCGCGGGCGCCGTCGACACGCCGACGCAGCTCGAGCTGCTCTCGCTCGGCGACGACTTCCCCGACGCCGTCGCGCGCTTCTTCGAGCGCGCCGCCGCGCTCTATCGCACGCAGCCCTGGCAGATCATCCCTTCGAACGACGACGTGCTGCTCGTCGACGCGCCCGCCGTCGGGCTGCGCGAGGTCTGCGTGTGCGTGCTCGGGCAGGGCCATGAGCAGTACGGCATCCTCTGGGTCGACTCGCTCGACGACTACCTGCGCTTCCGCGACACCGACGAGCGCAACGTGTCGGCCGGGCCGCGCGTCGAGCTGCGGTCGGTCTCGTACGAGCACCTCGAGAGCCTGCCGCCGCCGCAGCGCCGCGAGCTCGCGCTCCGCCATTGGGAGGTCGCGGGCCCGGCCGCGCTGCCCTTCCCGCTGCACACGCTCGCCGACGGGCGTCAGGTCGCCTTCGACCTCGACGACCTGCGCGCGGCGACGGCCCTCTGCGACGCGCTGACGCGCTTCTTCACCGAGCACGGCAGCGCGCTGCGCATGAACCGCGCGCCCGCCACCTGGACCTGCCGGCTCGACGCCTCCCCCGACGGCGCTACCGTGACCGTGCGCTATCCCCACCCGGAGAGCCGCGCACGCACGCCCACGTCCCTGCTCGACGACGAGGAGCGCGCGACCGCGGAGTTCCTCGGCGCGTGGAACCCCGACTTCGACCAGCGCTCCCCGGACGAGATCCGCGGCACGCTCGACGAGATGGCCTTCGCGATCCTGGGGCGCCGCCCGACGAGGCACGATGGCCCGAGCCTCTCTGAGCTCGGCACGTCGCTCCCGCTGATGTGGGCGGCGCTCTGGCGACCGATGAAGGACGGCCGCACGGGGCTCGTGCGCGTGGGCGCCGATCCACGCTTTCGCGGCGCGACCCTCGACCGGGCGCGCCGGCGCCTCGCGAGCGCGCGCGTGCTCTTCGCCGAGGCGCTCTCGGTCGACCTCGCGCGCGGCACGTTGATCGTGCGCGACCTGATCGACGGAGGCCGCTACGAGGTCATGGGCCCGCCCCACGAGTGGCTGCACAAGGTCAGCCGGTGGATGCGCGTGTTCGCGGTGGCTCTGCCTCGCGACGACGGGCGCTGGGTGTTTCCGAGCGTGTCGATCGCGGCGCCCGAGTTCGAGCAGATCGATGTCCCGAGGTTCTTGACGCGCCTGCGAGAGACGCTCGCCGCGATGGGCAAGAGCCCTCGCGACGTCGACCCGCAGTCGCCGCGCGCGGGGCTGCTGCGCCACCTCGGCATCGCCCACGGCGTCCTCTTGCGCATGCTCGACGAGGCGAGGCGCGCGCCGCGGCCCAAGCGGTTCCTGGCGAACAGCGACGGCGACTGCGTCGAGTTTCATGACGTCGAGGTGCAGCTCGGGTCGACGCTCAAGGCCGTCACCGCCGCGCTCGACGCGGCGCCCGACTTCGAGCGCACCGACCGCGCGCAGTGGGACCGCGTCGACCGCGCCCGCACCTCCGTCACGCCCGAGGGTGAGACGCTCGCGCAGCTCGCCCGTGAGGGGCGGCGCTGGGTCGTGCGCGCGAGCTCGGAGGGCCGCGTCGAACGCATGCTCGACCGGCTCGCCGAGGTGCTCGGCGAACGCCCCCGCGAGCGCACGCGCACGGTCCACGCGCCGTGGCGAACCGACCCGACGATCGCTCGCACGAAGGACGAGGCCCAGGAGACCGACGTCGTCGCCTACGGCCCCATGCGCGTGCGCAGCGACGCCGAAGGGCGCGCCGTCGCCGCGGAGATGCCTCTGGCGACGCTGCGCAGGATGCTCGACGAGGAAGTCCCCGCGGTGGGCGGCGTGCCGCGCGAGCGGGTGAAGACCGACGAGGGGCGCAAGGCCGTCGAGCGATGGCTGCGCGGCGCCGAGGCGCAGGGCCTCCCCGAGGAGTCTCCCGAGGGACGGATGCTCGACCTCGACCCGCTGCGCAAGGAGCTCGGGCTGCCCACGGTCGTGTGAGAGCTGCGACACCGTGATACTGAGGTCCTATGCCCGTGCCTGAAGCGCTCCGACTGCGCGTCCTTCGCCGCGACGGCGGCCGGTGCGTCTACTGCCGCCGGCGCGGCGCCAGCGTCGACCACATCACGCCAGAGAGCTGGTACGCCGAGCGTATCGTTCGTGACCCCGTAGAGCCGCACGATCCCGTGAACCTCGTCGCAGCGTGTGCTCTCTGCAACAGCACCAAACGCGACATGGACCTCGCCGTCTTCGCGCTCTATCTGACGCGGCGCTACGGCGCAGACCCCCACCTGATGCTGGCCCGTGTCGAGGCCGCCAGATCGAAGCCGCTCCCCTCGGATTGACCGCGGCGACGCTCACCTACCTGGGGTATCGTTCGAAACACACCATGCGGAACACCGAGGCGATCATCACCGAGATGCCGGGCGAACTCGGGACCCTCCTGCACGCTGCGGGCTATCAGGTCCGGGTCGTCGTGGAGCGAGAGGACGGAGCGACGCTCACCGATGAGGATCGGGAGACCATCGCGGACGCCATGGATGCCGCCGCGGAGCGCGACAGCAAGGCTGAACGCGACCATCCCCTCCGTGAGCTGATCTTCGTCCGCAGCATGCGCCGCGGCGACGCCTACGACCGCGAGCACGCCGACGACGCGCAACCCACGCGCGCGGCTGTCGGCGACGAGTAGACGCTGCGCGCCGGGCTGGTACGGCTGGTATCGCTTCCCCCGCCCGCGCTGACCTGAGCGCCTCCGTCAGCGCAGCTACGCCCGCGCGAACCACCCGTAACCGTGGCTCACGGACTTGCCGAGCGCGAGGTGGTCGGGCAGTTCCAGGTTGGTCACGAAGGTCCCCTCGAAGCCCACGAGCGAGACGCTCTTCAAGACGCACGCGCGCTCGCGCTGGAGCTCGAAGGCCGCATACACGGTCTCGTCCGGCGCGTAGATCCAGCCGAGGCCCTTGCTCATCGCCAGCAGGTTCGCCACCAGGATGCGGTCGAGCTCGGCGCGCCGCTCGGCCGCCGAGAGCCGGCCGAAGCGCGCGTGGTTCCCTTGATTGAGCGCGAGCCACGGGGCGCCGAACGCGTAGCGCACCAGCCGTCGCGAGAACGAGCGCGCGAGCGTGATCGGGCGCCACTCGACCTGCGCCACCGCGCGCTCGTCGTCGGCGAGGCGCATGCGCTCGCCGGGCCACGCGTGCGTCATCACGCGCTCGGCCGCGGGGCCGAAGGCGAAGACGTGCGGCGTGCCCTCGATCCAGCGGTAGTGCACCTCGGGGTAGCGCCGCACCGTGCGCTCGCCTTCGTGGCCGTGAAACGCCGTCTCGCCAGGGAACCGCGACGCCACCGCGCCGCGCCACTGCGCCGCGAGCGCCTCGGGAGACCTTCGAGGCGCCGGGCCCGTGAGGTCGAAGCGACCGAGGACCGCGTGCGTGGGGAATGATGTTTCAGTGGTCATGCGCGCCTTCGTGAGTCGATGCCGCGGAGGGGATGGTACTGGCCGGGGAGGAGCTCGTTCCAGAGGCCGTGCGGGTCGAGCGGCGTTGTCTGGAGCGCGGCGAACACCCTCGGATGGACCGACACCGAGTGGCGCGCGATCCGCGGCGCCAGCGCGCGCAGCCCCGCGCGTCGCGCCCAGCGGTCGGGCACAGCGAGGGCCGCGAGGAGCGCAGGCTTCAGCGTCGAGTCGTGCTCCGTCACCAGCACCGACACCTGCTCGTCTTCGCCGCGCAGGAGCGCCCGCACGTCGAGCGACGCCTCGATGCGCGCCCAGCGCGTCACGTGCTCGCCGCCCAGGTATTTGCGCTCGCGCAGCGTGTCGAACCACTGGCGACACAACCCCAGCACCTCGCGCTCGGCGACGAGCTTGCGGCCGCGCAGCACCTCGCGCGTGCACTGGAGCGCGACGCGGTCGTACACGTCGCCGGCGTCGTCGCGGCCCGCGGCATTGCGCAGGTGGACCACCGTCACCGTGCCCGGATCGTCCCGGTGCGCGTGACGGTTGCAGCGCCCGGCGATCTGGATGATGGCGTCGAGCGGCGCTAGATCACGGATGACGTGGTGCATGTCGAGGTCGACGCCCGCCTCGACGCACTGCGTACTCACCACGACGCGCGCGCTCGAGGCCTTCACCGCGGCGATGGTCGCGAGGCGGTGGGCCGGGGTCATGTCTCCGCTCAGGAGCAACGGGTCGAGGCCCGCCGCGTGGAGGCGGCACCAGGTCTCCTGCGCGGTGGCGCGTACGTTGACGGTCACCAGCGTGCCCTCGGCGCGCGTGAGGTGATCGCGGCAGCGGGCGATCGTGCGGTCTACGAAGTCTTCGTAGCCGACGGGGGTCTCGTGTTCGAAGCGCAGCTCGTAGCGCGAGAGGCCCTCGTAGAGCGGCGCGGGGTCGGCGAGCGCCTCGGTGGCTCCCTCCAGGCAGGGCGCGGGCGTGGCGCTCATCGCGAGCACGCGGGTGCGGCCGAGCGCCGTCAGCGCGCGGAGGCCCTCGGAGACCGCCGTCCAGAGCGCCGGCGGGACGTACTGCGCCTCGTCGATCACGATGCGGGCGTTGAGCAGGCGGTGGTAGCGCATCGCGTGCTTCGCCTTGTCGGAGTACATCGCCAGCAGGAGCTGGTCGAAGGTGGTCACCACCACCTCGCTGCGCCACGTGTCGATGAAGAAGTCGGCCGTGGCGCGGTCGAGCTCGGGGTCGTACGCGCGCTCCGAGAGCGAGTGGAACGGCAGCAGCGTGTCGCCATCATCATCGCCCGCGCCGAGCGCCGTGCGCCACACCCGCTCGGTCTGGTCGACGATCGAGAGCATCGGCAGCGCGAGGATCACCACCGGCGCGTCGACCCCTCCCCCAACGCGCGTGCGCTCGTCGAGCGCCCAGCGCGCCGCGATGAGCGTCTTGCCCGCGCCCGTGGGCAGCGTGAGCGTGAGCACCGGCGCCTCGCGGTGGCGCTCGAAGCCCTCGAGCGAGAGGGTGCGGGCGCGCTCTCGCAGCGCGTCCATGGGGGTGTGCGCGAGCGAGGCGAGGCCGACGTCGACGAGGCCGGGTTCGAGCGACGGCCGCGGGCGGTGCAGGTACGACCGGATCACCGCGCGGTCGACCGCGAGGAAGGCCTTGTCGGCCTCGAGCAGCATCGAGTACGCCGCGCGGGCGACGAAGCGGGCGCGCAGCATCTCGGGCGGCGACATCGCGCGCCACGCGTCGAGCGCGTCGCGGAGCGTTCGGATCGCCGCGCGCACCAGCGCGTTGGGCGCGTCGAGCGTGGGCAGCTCGACCCCCGTTGCACGCGCCACGGCCTCGCGGTCGATGGTCGGGAGCTGGCGCAAGAGCGCCGCGCGGCGATGGTCGTTCTTCAACGGGCCGTGGAGCGACTCGTCGTCGTCGGGCTGTGCGCCGTGATGTCCGCGCACCCCCAGCGCGAGCGAGAGCGTGGCGACCGCGTCGCGTTCCCGCGACAGGGCAGCCGTCAGCGCCAGCGAGGGCAGCGTGTGACCCTTCTCGATGGGGTCGCCCGGGTACCGATCGGGGTCGGCGATGTACGACTGAAACGCCGCCGTGGCCTTGCCGAGGTCGTGCAGGCGCGCGAGCTCGTCGACGAGCCCGTCGCCCGTCGACCGCCACGGCGCGGGGCCGTGCTGCTCACGCAGCGCCTCGCACGCGGCGAGCACCTCGGCGACGTGCTGCTTGAGCAGCCGCACCGGCTCGCGGTGGCTCTGGATGCGCCCCTCGCTCACAGGAACATCACGGCCCCGACCGACGACTGCCACGCGTGCGCGGTGCGAACGGGCAGGGCCGCGCCGTCGGGCGAGAGGAGGTAGGTCGCGTGCGTGAAGCGACGCTCGGCCGTCACCGTGCGCGGCAGCGAGAGCGACAGCACGCGAAGGCCGTCCGCGAGCGCCGCCGCCACGTCGAGGGTCGTGCCCTCGCCCTCGGGCACCACCGAGCGGACGCTCCACGCGCCCTCGGGCAGCGGCGTGAGCGTCTCGTCGGAGAGGTGCTCGACGTGGGCGACCATCTCGCTCAGGCCCATGCAGGGCGTGAAGTGCGTCCGGCCCTCGCGCACGCGCGCCGAGAGCTCGGCCTGCCAACGATCGGGCAGGGCGGCGATCACCTCGAAGTCGGGGTCGCAGAGCCACTCCTGGCGCGACTGGGTGTTGGTCTCCTCGGCGAGCATGATCTCCACGGGCTTCGCCGCGGAGAGCTCGGGAGGGATGAAGCGCATGGCCTTGATCTTTCGCAGGTTGCACGCGTGCCAGTGGGTGCGCGGGCAGCGGCCCGAGAGCGCGACGTGGGCGCCTTCGAGCTCGGTGGCGAGGGCGTCCTTCGGCAGGCCGAGCACGTTGGCGACGAGCCCCAGCACCGCGGTGCGCGGCGGCACCGGGTAGCCGAGGCCCACCACGGGCGCCTCCGCGCGCAGAAAGAACCCGAAGCGCCCGCGCCAGCGGAGGCGCACCGCGCTCAGTGGTCGAGCGGTTGACGCGTCCACCACGAGGGGATCTCTCCGGTGACGTGAAGGTCGGGCTCGCGCGTGAGGTGTACCGAGGCCACGCGGCCGGCGGCGTGCGCGTCGGCGAGCTTCTCGACGAGGCGCGAGACGTCGAGGGCGTAGTCGTCGCAGCTCGCCCAGTGCCGCGGGTCGGTCTTCGCGCCGCGGGCGACGGGCTTCACGTACGTGATGAGGTTGCCGATCTGGTACTCGACGCCGGGCTTGTAGCGCACGTCGACGAGCAGCCGCGGCGACTGCTGCGTCTTGGTGCGCGTGTTGGCCGCGGCGCGGACGCCGTTCCAGAGGGCCCCGAGGAGGAGGTCGTAGTCGCCGTCGGTCATGCGCGAGAGCGCGGCCGAGTGCTCGTTGGCGACGCCCGAGAAGCCCACGAGGCCGTAGCGCAGGCACGCGTAGTCGGTGAAGGTGCCCTGCTCGCGGTCGCCGCCGTCCTTCTTCTCGCCCGACGTGAAGGTCGACGTGCCGCGGATCAACAGCTCCTCCGCGGGGTGGAGCACCTCGCCGTGGTTGAACTGCACGGCGCCCGTGAGGGTCTTGGGGCGGGGCTCGGGCTTCCAGTCCTTCGCGCTCGACGGGGGCTTCATCGCGAGCGACGAGCCGAAGAGGCGCGCGTCGACGAAGCCGTCGACGATGGCCGCGACGAGCTCGCCGCCGGTGAGCTGCTTCAGCTTGCGCTGCTCCATCCAGCCGAGCACGCGCTTGGCGAGGTCGACCGACTGGCCGTCGAGCTGGTCGACGAGGATGTCGTGCCCCTTGAGCTTGAGGTAGTCGCGCGCGAAGCGCTTGAGGCGAACGTCGGTGACGTAGAACGTGCCGTCGGGGAGCTGCCGCGGGCGGTTCTCGTCGGGGTCTCCGTTGGGGTTGCCCATGCGGATGTCGTAGAGAAAGAGGATCTCGCGGCGTGAGGAGAGCGTGGCGGTCATGCGGCCTCCGTGGGGGTGCTGGCTTCGTCCTTGGGGAACACGTCTCCCGCGAGCGCCTGCCCGAGGAAGAGGAAGTACATGGTGGTGTCGGCGTCGAGGGGGATGCTCGTGCCGAGGCGCGCGCCGAGGGCGCTCACGTCGAGCACCACCTCGCGCACGCGCGGGTCGCGCTCGCTCTCGTACTCGGCGAACTTCTCGCGCACCTTGACGTAGAGCGCCGGCAGGTCGGCGCCCGTGAGCGTCGCGCGGCGCAGCCAGGTGAGCGCGTTGGAGCGCACGCTGACGCCCCTCGCCGACTGCACGACGAGCAGCCGGCCGAAGAGCACGCCCAGCTGGAACGCGAACATCTTCGCGTCGCTGTCGACGCCGCTCGGCGGCCCGACGAGCGCCGCGAGGCGCGGCGAGCGCGGTGTGTATCGGTCTTCGGTGGACATGGGGGGGAGCACCTCGAGGTGTCGGAGGTAATGGACCAGGAGCGCGACGTGCCGCGCCCACGACGCCGCGTTGAGGCGCGCGGGCGCGCCGGACTTCTTCGGAGGGGGAGGCTCGCGCGTGAGGTCGAGCGCGACGAAGCGGTCGTCGACGGTGGGGTCGACCAGGTGGTCGGCGATGACGTCGCGGAGCTCGGCGAAGAGCGGCCTCGGGTCGAGGGCGTCGCGGAGGTAGACCGCGCGCGCGATGCGCTGGCGCAGGGCCGCGACGTGCTCGCCGTTGCGGCGCTCGGTGCGCTTGCCACCGGGGTGGCGGAGGAGCTCGCCCACGAGCGACAGCCGCAGGTCGAAGGGCGCCACCCGTCGCGCGGGGAAGACCGGCGGCTGCCACGCCGCGGCGAGGCGGTTGACGGCCGAGAGCGCCGCGAGGCGGGTGCAGGGCACGTCGGTGACGAAGCCCTTCACGTCGTCGAGCGCG
>JBDHVF010000266.1:0-9493 GCA_039809605.1 Polyangiales bacterium
TCGTGTCCGCGTCGGGCGCGGGTGCGTCGGGCGCGACGGAGTCGACAGGCGCGTCGGCGGCGCCGTCGGCCTCGGGGCCCACGGGCGCGGAGCCGTTGCCCTTCGCGGAGCAGGCCGTGATCGAGAGAAGGAGGGCGATGCAGAAGGACCGTGTCATGCGTGGGGCTCCGTCGGCGGCCCACGCAGGTAGTCCGGCGCGCGCTGCGTCGTCAAGAAGCGCGGCCGTCGATCTCGCCGCGCAGCCGCTCGCGCAGCGCCCCGTGGCGCTCGACCACGCGCAGCGTGTCGACCGCGAGGCGCACCGCGCGCTCGCTGCCGACCAGCACCGCCAGCCTGCGCGCGCGCGTGATGGCCGTGTAGAGCAGCGAGCGGTTGAGCAGCACGAAGTGCGACGTGTGCAGCCCGATCACCACGGCGTCGTACTCCGAGCCCTGCGACTTGTGCACCGTGCACGCGTAGGCGAGCGCGAGGTTGTCGACCGCGGGGCCCTTGTAGATCACCTCGCGCCCGTCGACGAGCACCGTCACCGCGTCGCCCTCGAGCCTCGCGACCACGCCGACGTCGCCGTTCCACACGTCGAGGTCGTAGTCGTTCTTGAGCTGCATCACCTTGTCGCCGGCCGAGAAGCCGCGGCGGCCCCGCTCGACGCCGGGGTTGAGCGCGCCCTGCAGCGCCTCGTTGAGCGCCTGCGCCCCGAGCGGCCCGCGGTGCGTCGGCACGAGCACCTGCACGTCGCGGATCGGGTCGAGCCCGAACGACCGCGGAACGCGCTGCGCCACCGTCGCCACGAGCAGCTTCGCCGCCTGCTCGGCGTCGTCGCTCTTGATGAAGAACAGCTCGCCCGACGGGGGCACCGGCGCCGACCCCTCGGACACTTGAGCGCGCGCTGGCGACGGCCGCGGAGCCTCGCCCCGCAGCACCTCGTACGCGCCCCGCACGATCGCGCTCGCGCTCGCCTGGCGGAACACCTCGGTGAGCCGCACCGCGCGCACGTCGGCCGTCGCGAGCAGGTCGGCGAGCACCGTGCCCGGGCCCACCGGCGGGAGCTGGTCGGCGTCGCCCACGAACACCATCCGCGCGCCGGGGCGCAGCGCGCGCACGAGCGACGACGCGAGCTGCACGTCGAGCATCGACGCCTCGTCGACCAGCACCAGGTCGGCGTCGAGCGGCGACCCCTCGTTGCGCGAGAAGCGCTGGAGCCGCGGCAGCCACTCGAGCAGACGGTGGAGCGTGGCCGCGGGGTGCTGCGTGGCCTCCGAGAGCCGCTTGGCCGCGCGCCCGGTCGGCGCCGCGAGCAGCACCTTGTGGCCCGCCGCGCGGTGCAGCGCCACGAGCGCCCGCACCGCCGTGGTCTTGCCCGTGCCGGGGCCCCCGGTGAGCACCACGAGCGCCTCGCGCATCGTCGCCTCGACGGCCTCGCGCTGCCTCGCGTTGAGCGGCCGCATCGCGTGCTCGACCGACGGCGCCGAGAGCACGCGGTCGGGCACGACCTCCATGGGCCGCTTCAAGAGCCGCGCGAGGTCGCGCGCGAGGCGCGCCTCGGCTTCGAAGAGCGGCGGGGCGTACACGCGGCCGCGGTCGACCACCACCGTGCGGCGCTTCGCGAGCTCATCGACGGCCTCGCGCACCGCCGCGCGGTCGATGCCGAGGCGCTCGGCGCGCACCGCGAGCTCGTCGGGCGGCAGCGCCGTGTGCCCCTCGTCGATCGCTTCGAGCAGGAGGAACACCGTCGCGCCCGCGATGCGCCGGGGGTCGCTCTCGCCGATGCCCACCGAGCGCGCGATCTTGTCGGCCGTGAGGAAGCCCACGCCCACGACCTCCTCGGCGAGGCGGTAGGGGTTCTCTCGAATGAGCTTCGCGGTGTCTCCGCCGAAGCGCTCCCACACGCGGCGCGCGAGCGCGGGGCCCATGCCCAGGCTCTGCATGAACGCCTTGCTCTCGACCTCGGCGCGGCGCGCGCGGAACGCCTCCTGGATCTGCCCGGCCCTCGCCCGCCCGATGCCCTCGACCTCGCGCAACCGGTCGGCGTGGTCGGCGATCACGTCGAGCGTCGAGGTGCCGAACTTCGCAACGATGCGCTTCGCCAGCTTGGGGCCCACGTCGTCGACGAAGCCCGACCCGAGCAGCCGCTCGATGCCGTCGGCCGTCGTGGGCAGCTCGGGCACCACCGCCTGCGCACGCAGCTGCCGCCCGTGCGTCTTGCTCTCCTCGTAGCGCCCGGTCACGCGCACGGGCTCGCCCACGGCCACGTCGCCCACGGGCCCCACCACCGTGGCCTCGCTGCCGTCGACCACCGTCACCCGCAGCACCGAGAACGACAGGTCGTCGCTGCGGTACACCACCGAGCGCACCACGCCGCGCACGGTGACGGGTGTCCCGTCGGGGGGCGTCGGGGCGCCCAGCGGAAGCGCGGGAGCGTCGTCTCGCATCGGCGTCACCGTCTTCTATCACCGAGGCCGTGCGCGGCGCCCCTTCGCGGCGACATTGACTGTCCGCGCGCATTCCGCCTCTCGCGGCTTGTGCTCTCGCGAGCCCTGCGCATACTCCCCCGACCCCCACTTATGACCGCGCGCTTCTTCGCTCTCGCCCTCGCGCTCTCCGCATGCAACGCCATCAACGCGACGCCGGGCACGCCGCCCGACGCGTCCGTCATGGCCGACGCCCTCGACGCGGCGCCCCCGCGCGACACGAGCACACCCGAGGTGGTGCTCGACAGCGGGTGCCCGGCGCCGCGGCGCCTCACGCCCGACATGCTCCCCGCGCAGGGCTTCCTCGCGCCGGTGCGCGCGCGCTTCGTCCGCGCGGTCGACGGAGACACGGCGCACTTCGTCATCCCCATCACGGGCGACATCGACGTGCGCATGCTCTGGGTGAACACCGAGGAGTCGCACGCGCCCGACCCCCGCGACAACACGGCCTTCGGCGTCGCCACTGGCACGTGGGCCATGAGCGCCATGCCCACGGTCACCGAGTACACCCTCGTCTTTCAAGAAGACCCGCGGCACCCCGGCCAGCCCGCGCTCGACCCGTACATGCGCAGGCTCGCGCTCGTGTTCGGCGACGGAGACCTCTGGCAGACCCGCCTCGTGCGCGAGGGCTGGAGCGCCTACTACACCGACTTCGGCTGCGCGCCCGAGCCCGTGCACACGGCCCTGCTCGACGCCGAGGCCGAGGCGCGCGCCAACCGCCGCGGCATCTGGGCGCCGGGCCACCCCACCAACTACGCCGACGTGTTCGCGCGCTGGATCAGCAACCGCTGCCGCCCCAACCCCTTCCGGGGGCAGCCCTACTGCATGTAGCCATGAGCGCCGCGCCCTTCATCGTGTTCGGCGACGACTGGGGCGCGCACCCGTCGAGCGTGCAGCACCTCTTTCGACGCATCGCCCGAGACCACCGCACGCTGTGGGTCAACACCGTCGGCCTGCGCCCGCCGCGCCTCGACCGCGCCGACGCCGGGCGCGTGGTGCGCAAGCTCCGAGCCGTCGTGCGCGGCGGCGCGAAGGCCAGCGACGCCGAGCCCACGCGCGACCTCGACCTGCACGTCGTCTCGCCCCCCATGGCGCCGTGGATGCGCCCCGCCGCCCTTCGCGCGCTCAACCGCGCGTCGGTGCGCGCCGTCGTGACGCGGGCCGCCGAGCGCCTCGGGCTGCGCGACCCGATCGTGCTCACCACCGTGCCCAACGGCGTCGACGGCGCGGGCCTCGCGGGCTCGCGCACGCTCGTCTACTACTGCGTCGACGACTTCACCGCGTGGCCCGGCGTCGACCCCGTGGCCGCGTCGACGATGGAGCGCGAGCTCCTCGACGCCGCCGACCTCGTGGTCGCCACCAGCGAGCGCCTCGCCGAGACGCGGCGGTGCAGGCGCGGGCCCACGGAGCTCCTGCCGCACGGCGTCGACGTCGAGCACCTCGCGCGCGCGAGCGAGCCCGACACCCGGCCCCTCGACGGCGTGCGCCGCGGACGCCCCGTGCTCGGCTACCTCGGCCTGCTCGACGCGCGCCTCGACGTCGAGCTCGTCGCGTCGGTCGCGAAGATGCGCCCCGACTGGGACGTGGTCTTCGTCGGCCCCGCCGACACCGCGCCCGACGCGCGGCTCGAACTGCCCAACGTTCGCCGCGTGCCCGCGGTGCCGTACGCGCGGCTGCCCGAGGCGCTCGCGGCCTTCGACGTGGCGGTGCTGCCCTACGTGCGCAGCGAGCTCACGCGCGCGATCAACCCGCTCAAGCTCCGCGAGTACCTCGCGTCGGGCAGGCCCGTGGTCGCCACGTCGCTGCCCGAGGTGCGGCGCTTCGAACCCGAGGTGCTCGTCGCCGACACCGCCGACGACTTCGTCGCGGCCGTCGAGCGCTGCCTCGCGGGCCCGCGCGACCGCCGGGCGATGCGCCGCGACATGCTCGCGGGCGAGGCGTGGGACGCCCGCGCCCGACGTCTTCTCGACCTCTGCCTCGCGGCCCAGGAGCGACGATGAACCTCCCCCCTCGCCTCGACTCCGTGCTCCGTCGCGTCGACACGCGCGGCGTTCACCTCTGGGGCCCCGGCCTCGCGCGCGCCGCGCTCTCGCGCGAGCGCCCCGACCCCTCGCGACCGCTGCACCTGCACGTGTGCGTCGCCGACCACTTCGAACCCCGCTGGCGCAAGGCCACGCTCGACGACGAGCGACGCCGCGTCGCGCGCTGGGTCGACGAGTACCCCGCGCTCGCGCGCCGCCACGGCGACTCGTTCGGCCGCGCGCCCGTGCGCACGCTCTTCTTCCCCGTGGAGGAGTACCGCCCCGAGCACCTCGACGCGCTCGCGGGCCGCGCGCGCGAGGGCCTCTTCGACGTCGAGGTGCACCTGCACCACGAGAACGACACGGCCGACAACCTCCGCCGCACGCTCCTCGACTTCGCGCGCACCCTCCACGAGGGCCACGGCCTCTTGCGCAAGAACCCCGGCACAGGCGTGATCGAGTACGCGTTCATCCACGGCAACTGGGCGCTCGACAACGCGCACCCCGACGGGCTCTATTGCGGCGTGCCCAACGAGCTCTCGGTGCTCGTCGAGACGGGCTGCTACGTCGACATGACGCTGCCGTGCGTGCCCTCGCCCGCGCAGGCGCGCGTGGTCAACACCATCTACTACGCCCGCGGCCGCGAGGGAGCCTCTCGCGCGCACGACACCGGGCGCCCGGTGCGCGTGGGCTCGCGGCCCAGGGCCGGCGAGCTGATGCTCGTGCCCGGTCCGCTGGGGCTCCACTGGCGCTCGCGCGCGAAGGGCCTGGTGCCCCGCATCGAGGCCGCGATGCTCGAGCCCGAGAACCCCGTACCCCTCGCCGACCGCGTGCGCGCGTGGGTGCGCAACGCGCCGGCGGTGAAGGGCGAAGCCAACCACCGCTTCATCAAGCTGCACGCGCACGGGTGCAACGGGGCGGCGCCCGACTGGTTCCTCACGCCCGACGGGCCCTTCGACCAGACGCTCACGCTCCTCGAGCGCGAGGCCGACGCGCGCGACGTGTTCCTGCACTACGTCACGGCGCGAGAGATGTACGAGCGCATCAAGCGCCTCGAGGCCGGCGCGTAGACGTCACCCCATCACGGGGAAGCGCCTCCAGTCGTCGCCGCGGCGCCCGAGGGCGTTGTACTCGCAGAACGACACGAGGTTGCCGCGCGTGTCCATGGTGTGGTGGCAGCAGGCGCTCACGCGGTCCTGGTCGTAGTTGAAGCGGTCCATGAAGGGCTTGATCGCCACGCTGAAGATGTCGCGCGGGCGCACCAGGCGGCCGAGCACACGGCCCGCGGCCCGCGAGAGCGCGCCGGGCCCGCCCGTGCCCACCGTGCGCTGGAGCTCGCCCTCGTCGAGCACGGTCTTCGCGGCGACCGTGTCCATGACCTTCGCGAGGTCGATGTACTTCACCACGTTCTCGTGCACGCCGAAGCGGCGGTAGAAGAGGCTGATCCAGCCGCAGCCCGGGTGGCTGCACGGGATCGGCGCCCAGTCGCCGGGGCGCATGCGCAGCCGCGCGGCGCGCAGCACCTCGGAGGCCACGTCCGAGAGCGTGAGGCGCTCCATGGGGTCGGGCGCGAGGTCGTAGCGGCCCGAGTACGTCGCGGGCTGGAGCGCGACGAGGCGCACGCACGCGTGGTCCATGCCGAGGCCCACCACGTCGCCGACCTCGGTGAGGTTCACCCCGCGCGCGAGGGTCATGGTGAGCTGCGCCGACACGCCCGCCGCGTCGAGCGCCGCGAGCACCCTCTCGCGCACGCCCGAGAGGGTCGCGTCGCGAATGGCGCGGTCGGTCTCGCGCGACGTGCCGTCGAACTGGAGCAGCACCATCACCTTGTCGCGGTATGCCGTGAGCCTCTCGACGGCGCGCGGGTCCTTCGAGAAGACGATGCCGTTGGTGGGCACGTACACGCGCTTCACCCTGGGCTCGCGGTAGAGGAGGTCGACCATGTCCCAGAAGCGCGGGTGCAGCGTGGCCTCGCCGCCGGTGAGCTGCACCGAGTCGGCCTCGCCCTTCTTGTCGAGCATCGCGAGCACGTGCGCGCGAAAGGTCTCGAAGGGGATCATCCGGTCGCCCTTCGCGTCGCTGTAACACACGGGGCACGCGAGGTTGCACGCGTCGGTCACCTCGACGAGCACGGTGCACGTCTTCGTGGCGCTCTGGTCGGTGAAGTCGTCGCAGCAGCCCGTCGACGGGTCGCAGCACGACGCGCCGGGGATCATCGAGTAGTCGGGGATGCGGTGCTCGGGCAGGTCGGCGTAGCGCCGCCCCCAGCGGTCGCGGTTCGAGAGCATGAAGTAGCGCTCGTCGTTCTCGATCACCGCGCGCGACATGCCGTGGCGCTCGCAGCGCTTGTAGGCGACCACGCGTCCCCCGAGCGAAACAAACACGGCGGGCACGTGCGCGAGGCACTCGGGGCAGAGCGAGACCGTGCTCTTGAGCAGCCGCGCGCGAGCGGGCACCTCGAAGCGCGCGCGCGCCGCGGCCTCGTCGAGCGCGGCGAGTCCGTCGCGGATCGCCTCGAGGCGCGACGAGAGCGTCGGCGGCGCGGCCATCACCGGGAGGAGCTTTCTACGAGGCGCGGGCGTCGTGTCGGCCATCGCGCGGAGGGGACCACCGAGAGAGAGAGAAATCAACGGCCGCGGCTTCACCCACGCGCGCCGGGTGCGTTCGGCGAGTGCGCAAGGCCTACACATTCCGCGTCGCGCGCGAACCCTGTAGCGTGTCGTGTGCTGCGCGGCCCCGTGACCGCGCGATCGGAGGTCGACAACGTGCGTGGATTGCCGCTGGCACTGGTCGCGTTCGCCGCTTCGCTCCTCGCGGCGTGTGGTGAGAGCGCATCGATCGTCGCGACGGGCGACGACCGCCCTTCGCTCTTCGACGGCGCCGCCGTCGACGCGGGCCTCGACGCTCCAGCGACCCCCGACGCACCCGCACCCGACGCGCTCGCAGACGCGCGCGCAGACGCGCCGCTCGACGCGCGCCCCGACGCGGGCGCCGACGCGGGCGCCGACGCCTCGACCGAAGCCTCCGCGGATGTCGTGGCCGCCGATCGGGTCGCCGTCGACGCGACGGGCGACGCCCGCGCCGACGGCCCCGGCGACGTCCCGAGCGACCGCGCCGCCGACGCGCTCGACGACACCGTCGTCGCGCTCACGGTGACCCCCGCGACGACGGTGCTGCGCGTGACCGATCCCGCCGTGCGCCCCTCGGTGCGCTTCACCGCGACGGGGCGCACGCGCGACGGGCGCTCGGTCGCCGTCACCCCGATCTGGTCGACGGCGCCCGCCTCGCTCGCGACGATCGCAGCCGACGGCACCGCGACCGCGACCAACGTCGCGGGCGGCGACGTGACGGTCACCGCGCGGAGCGGCACGCTCGCGGCGACGGCGAGCCTGCGCGTCGTGCTCGACGTGTCGGTCACCACCGCGGGCACGCCCCCCGACGCCGCGGGGCTCTTCCCGCCGTCGGCGACGCCCGACACGACCGCCTCGCGCGCGCCCTCGTGGGTGTACCCCGCGAACGAGACGGTCTTCCCCCAGAACGTCAACCGCGTGCTCTTCCAGTGGCGCCCGAGCGGCAACAACCGCTTCCGCGTCACGTTCGAGAGCGACCGCTCGCGCGTCGTCGTGCTCACCGACGGCGCGCACCCCACCTGCGCCGCCGCGGGCACGGGCCTCGCGTGCTTCGAGCCCTCGCTGGCCGTGTGGCGCTACCTCGCCGCTTCGAACCCGCGCGGCAGCGTGCGGGTCACCGTCGACGGCGCCGCGAGCGCCTCGCCCGGAGCCTTCTACCGCTCCTCGACGCTCACCGTGGGCTTCTCGCGCGGCCCCGTCCCCGGCGCGATCTACTACTGGAGCACCACCGCCCGCGGCGTGCGCCGCGGCAACCTCGAAGAGGCCGCGCCGCGGAACTTTCTCACGCCCGCCGAGGCCAGCGGCGACTGCGTCGCGTGCCACACCCTCTCGCGCCAGGGCAACCGCCTCGCCGCCGACGTGGGCGGCAACGTGATGTGGATCACCGAGGTCTCGGCCACCACGCCGCCGCCGCGGCTGGTCACCCGGTACGGCGGGCGCGACATCCCGATGTTCTGGTCGACCTTCTCGCCCGACGAGTCGCGCGTCCTCGCGGCGGCGCGCGGGGTGATGACCCTCCGGCGCGCGTCCGACGGCGGGCCGATCAACACGGTCACGCTCGCGCGCAACGTCTACGGCACGCAGCCCGACTGGGCGCCCGACGGCTCCCTCGTGGCCTTCGCGTCGAGCCCTACGACCAAAGACCGCGGCGTCGCGGGCGCGCGCGTCGCCGTCGTCGACGTGGCCGCGGGCGACGCGTGGGGTTCGGTGCGCAACCTCTACGGCACCGGCGCGACGAGCGACACCAACCAGTTCCCGAGCTTCTCGTGGGACAGCCAGTGGGTGGCCTTCACCCACTCGACCCACGACGGCCAGAACGACGTGACGAGCGACATCTGGCTGGTGCGCCGCGACGGCACCGCCGCGCGCGCCCTCGCGCGGGCCAACACCGTCATCGGCAACGGCGTGATCGCCACGCCCACGGTGCAAGACAACATGCCCACCTGGGCGCCCACGGGCACGCCCGACGACTACGCGTGGGTGGCGTTCAGCTCCACGCGCGACTACGGCGGCGTGCTGAGCGGCGCCTCGCGCCTCGGACGCCACGAGCAGGTCTGGGTCGCGGCCGTCGACCTCACCCGCGCCGCGAGCGAAGACCCGAGCTACCCCGCGTTCCGGCTCCCCTGCCAGGACCTCGACGAGGACACGCACCGCCCCTTCTGGGCGATCGACCGCGTCAGGGCCGCGTGCGCCGCGTCGGGCTCGGCCTGCGCCGTGGACGGCGACTGCTGCGCGCCCCTCACCTGCGCCGGCGGCGTCTGCCGCCCGGCGTGCGCGCCCCTCGCCGCGAGCTGCGCCACGAGCGCCGACTGCTGCGCGCCCTATGTGTGCCTCGGCGGCGCGTGCCGCGCGCCCTGCGCCCCGGTCGGCGGCG
>JBDHVF010000267.1:0-9482 GCA_039809605.1 Polyangiales bacterium
GCGGCGCGCAGGGGCCCTTCTCGTACATCGACATGGGCGGGATGTTCACCGTCCTCAAGGTGCGCGAGCACCCCGAGCGCGCGGATCCTCGCGGGTGGTACGAGCACCCCGCGGGCACCGTCGCGGGCCCCGCGAACGCCGACCGCATGCGCGCCGACGGCATCGACCCCGCGCGCGGGACGTGACCGGGTCGGTCACGTCGTCGCCTCGACGGATGACGCACCCGATGCATCGCAGACGAAGTTCGTGACGAACGTCTGCGGCCGATCCCGCATGTACGGCCCTTGGGATCGTGGCTGTCCTCTTGCAGATCGAGGCATAGGGAGAGTTCGCGACGCTCCTGCGCGAGCCTCGCGTTCCCTCCGAAGGAGGCGATAGGATCATGTCGACGACACGAGACCGCGACGCGCACGGCGACGAGGTGCGCGACGGGTGGGCATGGCGGATCGGGACCCTGGCTGGCATCCGCATCAAGGTGCACGCCACGTTCGTGATGCTGCTCGCGTGGATCGCGCTCAGCCACCTCATGCGGGGCCACGGGCCCGGTGCCGCAGCCGCGGGCGCGGTGCTCACGGGCCTCGTCTTCGTGATCGTGCTCCTGCACGAGCTCGGTCACGCGCTCGTCGCGCGGCGCTTCGGCATCGGCACGAGGGACATCACCCTGCTCCCGATCGGCGGCGTCGCGCGCCTCGAGCGGATGCCCGAGCGCCCCTCGCAGGAGATGCTCGTCGCGTTCGCGGGCCCCGCCGTCAACGTGGCGCTGGCGCTCGCGCTCTTCGCCGCGACCCTGGTGACGCGCGCGCCCGCGGCGCCCGAGCTCGTGCACGTCGTGGGCGGCGCGCTCCTCACGAAGCTGATGTGGATCAACGTCTCTCTGGCCGCGTTCAACCTCGTGCCCGCGTTCCCCATGGACGGCGGGCGCGTGCTGCGCGCGGTCCTCGCGCTGCGCATGGGGCGTGAGCGCGCGACCGCGCTCGCCGCGCGCGTCGGCCGCTACCTCGCGGTGGGCTTCGCCGCGCTCGGGGTGCTCTGGAACCCGTGGCTCATCCTCATCGCGCTCTTCGTGTGGGGGGCCGGCACCGAGGAGGCGCTGGCCGAGAGGAGCCGCTCGCTCCTGGCGGGGGTCCGCGTGCGCGACGCGATGATCACCGACCTCAAGGCGCTGTCGCCCGAGGACGACGTGCGGCGCCTCGCGGACCACGTGCCCGTGGGGTTCCAGCGCGACTTTCCCGTCGTGCGCGACGGCGCGCCGGTGGGGCTCCTCACGAGCGACGGGCTCATCGAAGCGCTCGCCTCGGGAGACCGGGACGTGAGCGTCGGGCGCGTCATGCGCACGGACTTCCGCGTCTGCGAACCCGACGCTCCGCTCGGAGCGGCCCTCGAAGCCATCGATGGCGCCGCGGGTCACGCGCTCCTCGTCGTCCACGACGGTCACCTGGAGGGAATGGTCACGCCCGAGAACGTGAGCGAGTTCGTCACCTTCCGTGCGGCCCGCCGCGGCCTGGAGGCGCACGGCCTGAGGACCCCGAGGAGCGAGTCGTGAACATGAGACCGACCTGGATCGTGACGTTTCTTTCCCTCGGACTCGGGTGCCAGTCCACGCCCGGCGCGGAGCCGCACGACATGAGCGCCGCCGGTCACGCCGCCGCCGCGTCGGGGCACGAAGCGGAGGCCGCGCGGCACGCATCGCTGTACGCCGCGGACGCGGGTGCGGTTCGGGAGCGCTGCCCCGGCGGGGCGAACCTCGCGAGCACTTCCCTCTGCTGGACCTCGGTCGCCAACCCGACGGAGGATCACCTCCGAGAGGCCGAGCGTCACCGGCGGATGGCGGCGGACCATCGCGCTGCGTCGCAGGCGCTGCGCGACGCGGAGGCGAGCGCTTGCGTCGGCATCTCGGACGCCGACCGCGACATGAGCCCCTTCGAACACCGGGACGACATCGCGAGCGTCACGCCGCTCATCGAGCGGGTCGCGAGCGCGCGGCAGGTGCTCAGCCGCACGGCCGGCGTCGTCGTGACGTTCCGCGCGGTGCCCGGTCTCACCGCGGAGTGGCTCCAGCGCGTGGTGAACTGCCACCTCGCGCGCAACGCCGCGCTCGGCCATCAGGTGCCCGAGATGCCCGACTGCCCGCTGGTGCCGAACGGCGTCAGCGCGACGGTCACCTCCACGGGCGACGGCTTCGCGGTCGCCATCCGCGCCGAGGAAGAGGGCGCGCTCGAAGAGGTTCAGCGAAGGGCCCGAGCGCTCGCGACACCGCGATAGTAGCAGGGGCCGCGATCGGGCCCGAGAGCTCGGGGTCTCGTTCCGTCGGTCGCAGCGCACGACGGGGCGCACGCTCATGCCCCCCTCCGGACGAAGGCGCGAACGTACGCCACGAGGGCGTCGATCTGCGAGGGCGTGAGCCGGGGGTAGGCGGGCATCCGCTCGCGACCGTCGTCGCCTCGCACGCCTTCACGGATCCGCCTCGCGATCTCCGCGTCGGTGAGGCCTCGGTACGTCGCGGGATCGGTCAGGTCACGGGCGCCAACCCGGCGGCCCGCCGTCGTCTGGCCCCGGCCGTCGTCCCCGTGGCACGTCGCGCATTGCGTGTGATACAGCCGCACGGTCGCAGGATCCGAGGGGGCAGTCTGGGCGTTGGCCGTCACCCGCCCGCCTCTTCCGCGCGCCAGTGCGACGGCCACGACCAGCAGCGCCGAGAGCACGATCGATCGCAGGAGCAGCGTACGGTTCATGGCGCGGGTCTCCTTTGCGAGAGCAGGAACGTCACGAGATCGTCGAGGTCCGCGTCACTCAGGGCGCGTTCGAACGACGGCATCCGGCTGTCGCTGCCGAAGTAGAGCGGGCTGGCGGGGCGGGTGATCACGCCGCGGATCCACGCGCGCGAGCCGTACCCCGCCAGGCTGGGCCCCATGCGCTCCTCGGTCGCGTCGCGCGCGTGGCAGACCTGGCAGCCGCGGTCCTCGAACAGCGCCGCGCCGCCCGGCGGCTCGCGCGCGAGTCCGCCCAGCGAGAGCGCGTACAGCGCCAGCGTGTCCAGCTCGGCGGGCGTCGCGTCGGTCGGGTTCATCCCCGAGACTCGCGAGCGGCCGAAATACGCGGGCCGCGTTGGATCGGCGATCACGCCGCGCACCCAGCGGAGCGACAGGTATCCCGCGAGGTCCGGCCCGCTCGTCCGCTCCGTCGCGGGCGCGGGGTGGCACGACCGGCACTGCGCCGTGAACACGCGCCGGCCGCGCTCGACCGGGTCGTTGAGGTAGAGCGCCTCGGCCCCACCGGGCGGGATCCCGCGCGCGGCCAGTTCGAATGCGCGCCGCGCGTCGGCCGCGGCGACGCGCTCGAGCTGACGCACCGCGGGATCGCGCGCGTCCTGCACCACGGACCTGACGGTGAGGCCAGCGACGATACCGGCGAGCGAGAAGGCGACCACGAAATGGGGCCAGCGGGCGCGCGGCGAGGTCGAGGGGGCGCGATCCACGAGCGGCAGCGCGGCGAGGAACGCCGTCCCGAACAGCACGAACGCGAGGACGCCGAAGCCCTCCCAGCGCCCCGGGATCACCTTGAGCAGTTCGAACAGCCAGCGGAAGTACCACTCGGGGCGCGCGAGGTAGTTCGAACCCGGGTCGGCGGGCGCTTCGAGCGACGCGCCGTGAGCGCGAATCGTGGCCCACGTCACGGCGCCGATGGCGAGCGTCGCGCCGGCCATGTCGTACGCGAGCTGGCGCGGCCAGAAGGGCTCGGTCTTCGACTCCAGGTCACGGCGCGACCACCGCGGCGTCACGCCGTGCTTGCGGAACACGATCAGGTGCGCGGCGAGGAGGAGGGTCAACGCCGCGGGCAGGACGAACACATGGAAGCCGAAGAAGCGCGTGAGCGTCAGGTTGCCCAGGTCGTTGCCGCCCTGGAGCGCACTTCGAAGCCAGGGGCCGACCAGGGGGAACGCGCCGACGATGCTCGACACCACGCGTGTGGCCCAATAACCCTTCTGGTCCCACGGCAGGAGGTAGCCCGTCAGCGAGAACGCGATGGCGACGAAGAACAGGATGACGCCGGTCCACCAGTTCACCTCGCGGGGCGGGCGGTACGCGCCGTACACGAACACCTGGAAGAGGTGCGCGATCAGCACCACGACGACCGCGCTCGCCCCGTGGTGGTGAACACCGCGGACGAACCAGCCGAGGCGCACGACATGGGTCACATAATGGACGCTGCCCCACGCCTCGCGGCTCGATGGCGAGTAGTACAGCGCGAGGAGGATCCCCGTCACGGCCTGGACCACGAACAGGACCGCGAGCGCGCTCCCGAAGATGTACGCCCACCGCGCGCCGCCGAGGACTGGCTCGCCCAGCGCGCGGCGCACGAGCGCGCGCCAGCCGGTGCGCTGGTCGAGCCAGTCCGCGGGCCTCACTCAGTCCTCCCGGCGCCCAGGGATGTTCTGCACGAACCGCAGGTACGTCACCACGACGCGGCCTCCGCGAATCTGCACGGGGAGCGGATCGAGCCCGCGCGGCGCAGGGCCGCGCAGCCGCGCGCCGTCGGCCACTGCGTAGGCGCTCTCGTGGCACGGGCACGCGAACACGCGATGGGCCGCGTCGTAGCCGATCGCGCAACCGAGGTGCGGGCACACGGCCGAGAAGGCCGCGACGCGGCGCTCGTCCTTGCGCACGAGCCAGATGGCGCCGATCGGCTGCGGCTCGGCACGGTCCCAGGCGTCGCGCCGTTCGGCGATCACCTCCGCCTTCCGAGGCACGCCGACCTCGAGGTCTGCGAGGGGGCCGTAGTCCTTCGGCTCGCGGCCGCCCGTGACGGTGCGGCGCCGGACCGGGTCGAGGAAGGCGAGCGTGACGGGGGCGCCGACGACGGCGGTGACCGCCGCCGCGAGCCCCCCGAAGAGCTTCGCCCAGAACGAACGTCGCGTCGGTGTGTGGGTGTCCATCAGTAGATCGCCGTCGCTTGCGCCACCGCGGTGTGGTTGACCACGTCGCTCGGCGCGCCCAGCGCGTCCACCAGCTGGTACTCGACGATGATCGAGACCCAGTCCTGGTACAGCACGACGCCGGCGGCGCCTCCGACGCGGTCGTTCCGCGGGTCTGACATGGTGGGGAGGGTGTTGTTGAAACCGGGCTTGAAGTAGTCGAACCGCGCGAACGCCACCGCGAACGAAGCGAGCGACGCCTCGAGTTCGAAGAAGCCGCCGGCCGAGTTGAACGTGTACGGGTTGACCGCCTGGCGCGTGGTGTCGAAGCCGAGCAGAGCCCCGAGCAGCATCGTGAGCCGCCAGACCCCGAGCGAGCCGAACAGCGCCACCCTGTGATAGTCGTTGTTCCAGGTCGACGGATCGGTTCCGGCGGCGAACGCGGGCAGGTTCTGGGGCAGCTGGGTCGTACCGTACGCGTAGTACGCCGTGATGCCGGAGCGCGCTCCGAGGAGCTGGTTCGCGACGACGAGGATGTCCGGCGCGCGTGCCCCGGGCCCCCAGACCGTCGGCGTGACGCCGCTGCCCACCACGCCCGTGCGGTCCTCGGACGGAACGGTCGCGATCGGGTTCGTCACGGCGACCATGAGCGACGTGTCTCGCCACTGGACGCCGACATCGACGCCCACCCGAGCGGAGCCCCAGAAGCGATAGAGGGTGTCCTGGCTCCAGCTCGCCCCCGTCGTTTCGAAGAGCGGCCGCGACACCCCGATCGGCTGGTCCGACGCCCCGAAGCCCTCGAAGGGGGCGAACACGCCCGCGCGCGCGGTGAACCAGAAGCGCTCGCGCCCCACGACGACGCGCAGCCACGCGTTCTCGATCTCGGGGCTCTCCCCCGGCGCCCACGAGAGATGCGTACCCATCGCGAAGCGGCGGAGGAACGGCCCGTTCATCGGACGGACGTTGACCTCTGCCAGCTGGAACGTGCTCGTGGTCTGTTGCGGCGCCTCGGAGTCGCTGGTGGCGCTCAAGATGTACTGGGCCGTGACGCTGGTGCTGAACTGGTTGTTCACGTCGAAGTCGGCATCGTCTTGCCCGATGTTCTCGGGCATGCGGTATCCCGCGCGGCGGAACCGGTAGCCGATGTCGTTGAGGCGTGGCCAGACCGGGTCGTGGCACGTCGCGCACGGCACGTGGAGCGCGCGAGAGAAGTTGGGCATCGCCTCGGCGCGACATGTCACGAGCAACGCGATCACCAGGGCGATGGCGGTCATGGTCATGCGGACGAGCATCATGGAGGAGCCCAAGCAGGGCATGTGCCGGTATTGCCAGCGCAAGAGGGCGCCTTGTGCGTATCTCCGACGCACTCGAAGTGCTCCGTTGCCCTCTACGGGCGGGGGCGAACGACGCTGCGCCTCGCTCTCCCCGCCGTGCTCGCGCTGGCTACGGCATGCCGCCGGTGACGTGCCAGTGGGCGATCCCGTTCGGCGCGTCGCCGGCGGGGATGGTCGCGACCGAGCGTCGCGCCGCGAGGTCGACCATCGAGACGGTGTCGTCGGCGGTGTTGGTGACGAAGGCCATCTGCGCGTCGTCGCTCAGCACGACGCCGTGCGCGCCGCGGCCGACCTCGATGGTCGCGGTCACCGTGGCGGCGCGCGCGTCGATCTCGAAGAGCTTGTTCGACGCCGGCCGGTCGAGCAGCAGGCCCTGGTCGCAGACGAAGAGCCGCCCGTCGGGCGCGGCGTAGAGCTGCACGGGGCCCTGCGCGCCCGCGGGGAGCGCGATCCGCGTGAGCGCGCCCGTGGCGACCTCGAGACGCACGACCTCGCGCGTGTCGTAGAGCGACGCGAAGACGTACCGTCCGCCGAGCGCGCAGGCCGTCTGCACCGCGACGCCGCCCACGGGCACCTCGCGCACCGATGCGTCCGCGGGATCGATGATCGAGAGGCTCCGGCCCTCCATGTTCGCGACGTAGAGCCGCTCGCCGCAGAAGCGCATACCGTGAGGGGCGCGGCCGGCGCCGAGGTCGTAGCGGTTCACGACCTGCCGCGTCGCCGCGTCGATGCGCAGCACCTGGCTGGTCTCGTTGGCGCTCACGTAGGCGTATCGCGACGCGGCGTCGAGCACGACGTGTGCGAGGTGCAGCCCGGCGCCGACCGGAATACGCGCCTGGATCGCGTCGGTGCGCGGGTCGATCACCACGACCTGTTCGGTGGGCTCCTCCCCGTGCCCGCCCCCGTGCCCGCCATCCTGAGCGTCGGCGTGAGGCAGGGCGGTCACCCACACCGAGCGTCCGTCGGGCGCGACCTGGACGTTGTGCAGCGTGTAGCGCATCGCCGTACTCCCGGAGCGCTCGTTGAGGTCGATCACCCGGAGGCGACGGCGGGTCGCGTGGTCGACCACCGAGATCGCGCCGTCCTCCTCGTCGGCCACGTAGACCTTCGACCCCGCGGAGGCAGGGGGATTCTCCGACGCACATGCCATGACGGCGGCCATGGCGGCCGCGATCGTCGCAACGGTCCTCATGCGGTTCTCCTTCGCGCGACGCAGGCGCCACCTACGGCGCGGGTTGTCGCGGCTCGAATCGTGAGGGAGGAGGCCGTCGCCGAGACTTGACGGTCATCAACGCCGCGCGCGCTTTCTGGGTGTAACCGCGCGCGCCACGCGTCGTGGCCGAGCCGATCACACTGATCACACGCGAGGCGCGAGTCGTGCGGGGCATCGAGCACGAGACGCGTGAGAGAGGTGCCGGGGCGCGAACTTCGTGCGGAATCGAGCGCCTGTTCCGCTGGCACGATCGCTGCGGAGCGGTGGCTCGAACCACGTGATCAGGCATGGCATCGGCCGCCGTCGATGCATCAGACCTGAGGATCACGCCCCGAGGAGATCCTGGATGCTCGCACGCTCTGCGACACGACGACGTGTCGCGTTCATCGCCCTGCCGCTCGCGATGAGCGTCCACCTGGGGGACGCGCGCGCGCAGTCGCGTGACCCGCTCCCAGAGCCGCTGCGCGCGCAGGATGTCGTCGCCTTCGTGCGGTCGCACCGCGCGGAGGTGGCGGCCGCGGGGGCGAGGGCGCGCGCCGCGGAGCAACGGCCCGCGATCGTGTCGGCGCTGAACGACCCCATGGTGATGGTGTCGGCGGATCACATCCCCTTCTCGGGCATGGGCCTCGACGGCAGCGTGCTCGTGCAACAGGACTTCCCCCTCTCGGGCGTGCTCGGCGCGCGCCGCAGGGCCGCCGAGGCGGGCGCGCAGGAGTCCCGTCTGCGCGTGACCGAGGCCACGCTCGACGTCGAACTCGACGCGCTGCGGGCGTTCTTCATGCTCGCGGGCGCGCGCCGCCTCGTGCAGGTGTTCGACGGGCAGATCGCGGCGGCGAGGCAGCTCCGCGAGGCCGCCGTGGCGCGCTACGGCACCGGCCGAGGGCTCCAGGCCGACGTGCTCCGCGCCGAGACCGAGATCTCGCGTTGGAGCGCCCGGCGCGCCTCGCTCGACGGCACGATCCAGTCGTCGGAGGCCATGCTCAACGCCGCGCTCGGCCGCGAGGCCGGCCTCGCGGTCCCGCCCCTCGCCGCGCAGGCGCGCGACCAGGAGCCGCCCTCGCCGCAGGACCTCGTCGCCGCCGCGCTCGCGTCTCGCCCCGAGCTCGCGGCGGTGCGCGCGACCCAACGACGCGCGCGGGCCGAGGTCGACGTGATGCGCGCGATGTACGCCCCCATGGCCTTCGTGCGCACGGGACCCTCGTACACGATGAGCGACGGGGCAGGCGTGATGGTGATGCTCGGGGTGAGCGTGCCGATCTGGCGCTCGCGGCTGTCTGCCGGCGTCGCCGAGGCGCGCGCGATGGCGCAGATGACCGACGCCGACCTCGTCGCCGTGCGCACGATGGTCGAGGGCGAGGTGCTCGCGGCGCGCGGCGCGGTGGTGAGCGCCAGGAGCCGCTGGCGGTCGCTGCGCGACGAGGTCGAGCCCCGCGCGCGGCAGTCGCTCGACGCGAACCTCGCAGGCTTCGCCGCGGGCCCGCTGCCGCTGGTGTCGGTGCTCGAGGCCCTCTCGATGCTGCGCATGGCGCAGGAGGAGCGCATCATGGCCGAGGTCGAACTCGCGACCGCGTGGGCGCGCCTCGCGCGCACCGTCGGGCGCCCCATGGAGGTCGCGCCATGAGCTCGGTGCACCTCGGCGCGCGCGGCTGGCGCGCCCTCTCGCTGGCCGAGGTCGTCGTGCTCGCGGCGCTGCTCGGCGCCCTCGTCGTGCAGCACTACCGGCACGGGTGGCCCTTCTCGGCGCACCACGGCGTGAGCGTCGCGCCCGACGTGGCGGGCCCTCACGCGGGGCACGGCGCGATGCCCTCTGCACCAGCGCCCGGCCCACACGCGGGGCACGCCGTCGAGGGCAGGGCCGCGGTGAGCATCCCCCATGACCGCCAGGCGACGATCGGCGTGCGGCTGGCGACGGTGGCCGAGGGTGAGGTCGGGCGACCGCTGCGCGTCGTGGCGACGGTGGCGCTCGACGAGTCGCGCGTGTCGCACGTGCACACCCGCGTCGCGGGCTGGATCGAGCGCCTCT
>JBDHVF010000268.1:0-9473 GCA_039809605.1 Polyangiales bacterium
GGGCGCCGGTGATGCGCGCGGCGTCGAGGGCCCTCCCCCCGTCCCCCTCCCGCGTCCGCGGGAGGGGGACGGGGGGAGGGCCCCTCACGACGGCCGGTGGAACACCGCGCACGCCGCGGAGTAGAGGTGCACGCGCGTGGCGGCGCCCCAGGGGGCGAGTTCGAAGGCCGACTGCATCCCGGCGACGGGCAGCGCGGGGAAGCGCGACCGCAGGATGCCCGCGTCGACGTCGGCGCGTCCGTAGAAGCGCGCGCCGCGGCCCGCGCAGGTGAACACCAGGGCGGCGGCGGGGGTCGAGCCGCCGAGGCCCCGCGCGACGGACGCGAGGCGGGCGGTGAGGTCGCGCCGCGCGGCCTCGGGGTCGCGCACCGCGAGGGCGATGCGCGCGTTGCGTGGGAGCACGTCGCCCACGGCCACGGCGCCGCGCGCGGGGTCTGCGCCCGCGATGGCGCGCAGGAGCACCGGGGCGTCGTCGTCGTCGCCGCGCTGCGCCGCGAGCAGCGCCTCGCGCGAGCCCGCGCGGCCCGCGTGCTCGGTCACCACGTCGAGCATCGGGCGGCCGTCGACGCGCAGCACGAAGGGGCCCTCCATCTGCTCGGCGGTCATCCACGGGGTGACGAGGCGCGCGGCGGGCGACGCGACGACCGACACGCCGAGCGAGGTGGCGAGCGTGACGACGGCCGCGCCGCAGGGGACGGCGTCGCGGCCGGGCTCGCCCGCGACCACGAGCGACGTGCCCGCGCCCACCACGGGCGGCGACTCGCGGCGCACGAAGCCCGTGAGCGCCTCGGTGGTGTGCGTCTCGGGCGCGAGCAGGGCGACGGCGAGGCGGGCGGCGCGCGCGTCGGGGGCGGCGCCGAGCGCGTCGAGCACCAGGCTCGTGTGCGCGTCGCGCGGCGCGTCGTGGGCGATCACCGAGAGCCTCGCGCGCATCACCGACGCGTCGAACGCGAGCACCGACACCGCGGCCGTGGCCTCGCGCTCGCCGTTGCCCGAGAGCACGCCCGGCGTGTCGGCCATCACCAGCGCCGCCGCGGGGGCCTGCACCCGGAGCTCGTACGCGGCCTTGAGCAGGTCTTCGTGCCCCGACGTGCGGGGGTTGCCAGACGAGACAAACCCGAACACCACCGCGGGGTCGCGAATGGTCGCCGTGGCCTGACGCATGGCGCTCCGCGCGATCCTCGCGAGGTCCGACGAGACGTTGCTGTCTGCGAGCCCTTCTCCCGCGATGCGCGCGCTCATGGGTGGCGCAGTGTAGCGGCGCGCCCGCCGCCGATCCACGGATCCGCGGCAGGTTTTGGTGCGCGCAAGGTGTTCCACGATCGCGCGGTCCATCGGATACTCGCCCGGTGCGGCGCCGCCGTCGCGGCGAACGCAAGAGGTAGAGACACCCCCCATGGCGTTGTTCGGTTCGCGCTCCGCGCTCCAGAAGGTCCTCAAGGGCGAGTGGAAGACCGACGAGGAGAAGATGGCGCTCCTCTCGGCGCTCCGCGAGGAGAGCGTCAAGGCGATCGACCTGCTCCCGCTGCTCTGGACGAGCGACGCGGCCGTGCGGCAGACCGCGGCGCCGATGTTCGTGAGCCGCGCTGACGCGAAGTCGGTCTCGCAGTTCTTCGTCGACATGCAGTCGCAGGGCACCGCGGCCCGGGGCTTCGCGCTGCGCGTGGCGGCGCGGCTCAAGCCCGAGATCCTCAAACCCGCGCTCGAGGCGCTCATCAAAGACGGCTCCCCCATGCGCCAGCGGCTCGGGTGGGAGGTGGCCATGGAGCTGCCGCCCGAGATCCGCCACGAGTACGTGGAGCGCGCGGTGAAAGAAGCCCCCGGCCCGATGCGGGTGCAGGCGCTCAACCGCGTGGTGACCGACAAGGGCGGCCCGGCGCAGTGCAGGGCGCTGCTCCTCGAGGCCGCGCAGGACCCCGAGGACCGCCTGCGCGAGCGCGCGATGGAGCTCCTGGCGTCGATGGGCGCGTCGATCACCGACGACGTGCTCGACCTGATGCTCGACCGCTTCGCGCGCGACAACGCCGCGGTGCGCTCGCACTGCATGTCGGCCATCCGCGCGGCGGCCTCGGTGCGCGCCAAGGAGCTGCGCCCGAAGTTCATGAAGATGCTCTCCGAGGGCGACGACTCGATCCGGCGCACGGCCGCGGAGCTCCTGTTCCAGACGGGGCCCGCCGACGAGATCGTGGTCGAGATCCTCCAGCACGTGCGCTCGCTCCTCGGGTGGCTGCGCACGCGCATCTTGAACACGCTCAAGACCTTCGGCGACGAGGTGCTGCGCCCGGCGGCGGGCCTGCTCGACCACCCCGACGAGGAGGTGCGCATGCAGGCCCTGGTGCTCTGCGAGCACTTCGAAGACCCGCGGCTCGTCGGGCCCGTGGTCAAGCTCCTCGACGACCCCGACTGGTGGCTGCGCATCACGGCCTGCGAGACCCTCGGCAAGCTCAAGGACGAGCGCGTGGTGCCGCACCTCGTGAAGGCCCTCGAGGACAAAGACACCCGCTGGGCCGCCATCGACGCCCTCGGCAACATCGGCGGAGAGACCGCGCTCAGGGCGCTCGTGGGCCTCCTGCGCGACGAGCGCCCCGAGGTGCGGCTCGAGGTCTTGCAGGCGTGCTCGCGCTCGCACGACCCTCGCCTCGGCAAGCTGCTCAAGCAGGTGATGGACGCCGACCCCTCGCAGGAGGTGCGCACGCGCGCGGTGGAGCTCGCGCGGGAGTTCGGCGCGGTCACGCCCGAGCAGGAGCGGGCCACGGCGTCGATCTCGAGCAAGGAGCTCAAGCGCCCGCTCGACAAGCTCCTGGCGCAGGCGCGCGAGCTCGGGGCGAGCGACATCCAGATCACGGTGGGCGAGCCGCCGTTCTTTCGCATGAACGGCCAGGTGGTGCGCGGCGACTTCCCGCCGCTCGAGGAGGCGCAGACGCGCGAGATGATCCTCGAGATCCTCGACCCGGTGCGCAAGAAGGCGTTCGAGAAGGCCGGCGAGATCGATTTCTGCCACGCGATCCCCGGCGTGGGGCGCTACCGGGCCAACGCCTTCGTGCAGCGCAAGGGCACCTGCGCGTCGTTCCGGTGCATCCCGAACCTCCCGCCGACCTTCGCCGACCTTCGCCTGCCGGGGCAGCTCACGGAGCTGCTCGACTACCACCAGGGGATCATCCTCGTCTCGGGGCCCGCGGGCGGCGGCAAGAGCACCACGCTCGCGGCCATCGTGAACCTCATCAACGAGACCAAGAGCGACCACATCATCACGCTCGAAGACCCCATCGAGTTCGTGCACCCGGTGAAGAACTCGCTGGTCAACCAGCGCGAGGTGGGGCGCCACACCAACAGCTTCTCGCGCGCCCTGCGCGGCGCGCTGCGCCAGGACCCCGACGTGATCATGGTGGGCGAGATGCGCGACATCGAGACCATTCGCATGTCGCTGATGGCCGCCGAGACGGGCCACCTGGTGATCGCGACGCTCCACACGACGAGCGCGGTCGCCACCGTCGACCGGCTCATCGAGAGCTTTCCCCCCGACGAGCAGCAGCAGGTGCGCATGGGCCTCTCAGAGAGCTTGAAATACGTCGTGTCGCAGTCGCTCGTGCAGCGGGCCGACGGCAAGGGCCGCGTGGCCGTCTACGAGGTGCTCAAGGGCACCATGAACGTCGGCACGCTCATCCGCGATTCGAAGACCTACCAGCTCCCGAGCCTGATGCAGATCTCTCGCGCGGCCGGGATGCAGACCCTCGACCAGAGCCTCGAGGAGCTCGTCGACGCGGGGCTCATCACCGCCGAGACCGCGTACGCGCGGGCCGAGAAGAAAGAGACCTTCGAGTCGCGGCTCAGCGAAGCGCCCGGCGCGCCGGCGGCGCCGGCGGTGGCGTCATGAACAACAACAACGGACGCCCGCCCGAGAGGCCCCCGCTCGGCGCCGCCCCGCGGGGGATGATCCGCGAGGAGGTCGCCACGCCCGGTGAGCGCATCTCTCGCCCGATGATCCGCGAGGAGATCCCCATCCCCGTCGAGCGCCCCGCGCGCCCGGTGATCCGCGAGGAGATCCCCATCCCCGTCGAGCGCCCCGCGCGCCCCGTGATGCGCGAGGAGGTCCCCTTGCGCGAGGCGCGCGCGCCGTCGCCGCCCGCGATGCAGCCCGTGGCGCAGCAGCCCCCCGCGCAGCAGCCCGCGCAGGGTGGGGTGCAGGTCACCGCGCAGATGCTCCAGAGCCTCGCGGCGCAGATCGAGGCCCGCGTGCGCGCGCAGGTCGAGGCGCAGGTGGGGGCGAAGCTCCAGGGCGACGTGAGCGCGCAGGTGCAGCAGACGGTGGAGGCGATGCGCGCCGAGCTCGAGGCGCTGCGCGCGAAGGTGGCCGCGCAGCCCGCCGCGCCCGCGCAGCCGGTGTCGGTCGAGGCCGCGCCGGGCGCGAAGCCCGCGCTGCCCACGCACGCGCCGGGCACGCCGGGCAAGAACCGCATCGACCGCTTTCTCAAGCTGATGAGCGACCGCGGCGCGAGCGACCTGCACCTCTCGGTGGGCAGGCCGCCGATCTTTCGCCTCGGCGGGCGCATGGAGCCCATTCGCTACCGCACGCTCGACGACGTGGACTACAAGGCCCTGCTCGAGCCCATCACCCCGATGCACATCTGGGCGGACTTTCTCGAGAACGGCGACGCCGACTTCGCCTACGAGCTGCCGGGGGTGTGCCGCTTCCGCGTGAACATGTTCAAGCAGGAGCGCGGCTCGGGCGCGGTGTTCCGGGTGATCCCCACCAAGCTCCTGACGGTGCAGCAGCTCGGGCTGCCCGAGGTGATCCGCAAGGTGGTGAACCTGCGCTCGGGCCTCGTGCTGGTGACGGGCCCGACGGGGTCGGGCAAGAGCACCACGCTCTCGGCCATCATCAACGAGATGAACGAGACGCGCCCGATGCACTTCGTCACCATCGAAGACCCCATCGAGTTCGTGCACCCGAACAAGAAGTCGCTGATGTCTCAGCGCGAGATCGGGCCGCACTCCAAGAGCTTCTCGACGGCGCTGCGCGCGGCGGTGCGCGAGGACCCCGACTGCATCCTCGTGGGCGAGATGCGCGACCTCGAGACCATCTCGATGGCCCTCAACGCCGCCGAGACGGGCGTGCTGGTCTTCGGCACGCTGCACACCAACTCGGCGGCCAAGACCATCGACCGCATCATCAACGTGTTCCCCGCCGACAAGCAGCCGGGCGTGCGCGGCACGCTGGCGGGCGTGTGCAAGTGCGTCGTGGCGCAGCAGCTCCTTCGCAAGAAGGGCGGCGGCCGCGTGGCCGCGGTCGAGATCATGTTCGGCTCGAACGCCATGTCGTCGATGATCCGCGAGGGCAAGACGCACCAGATCTCGGGGCTCATCAAGCTGGGCAAGCGCGACGGCATGATCGCCATGGACGACGCCCTCAAGAAGCTCATCGAAGACGACAAGATCGAGCCCACCGCGGGCCTCGAGAAGGCCATCGACAAGGACGAGTTCCGCAAGTGGCTGAAGGACCGCGGCGCCGAGGTGCCCGACGAGGAGGGCGGCGGCGGCGGGCACTGACCCGCACCGTCGGCGGGTTTTTCGCGGCGACACCCACCGGGTTGATTCGGGCCGCGGTGAGCGCAAAGGGGCCGCTCGGCCGCCGTCGCCTCCGCGGCGCGCGCCGCACGTCGCCAGCGCTCGCCGCGAGGGACGCGCCGTGGTCCCGTTCGTGCTCGCCGTCGGCGTCGGCGGGTCATGAACCACGATCACGGCGAAGCGTCTCGCGGGCAACGGGCTCACCGCTCGCGAACTGGGGCGGCCGTGCCGCGTGCGCGCGAGGCGATCGAGCGGGGGTCGCCGTGAGGCTCACGCGCAAGTTCCTGATCGCGCTGATCGCCGCGCTGGTGGCGTTCATGGCGCTGAACTCGTACGTGCGCTTCTGGTTCGCGACGCGGCAGTTCCTCGCGCGCACGGAGCGCAACCACGCGCTCGTCGGCCACACGCTGGCCGCCGCCTACGCGACGCTGCGCCAACGCGAGGGCGACGCCCGCGCGAAGGAGATCGTGGGCTTCGCCGACGGGGCGTACCCGAGGATTCGCGTGCGCGTCGTGAGCCTCTCGCCCGACGCCGCGCCCGACGAGCGGGTCGAGGACGCACACCTCGGCCTGCTCGCGAGGGCGCGCGGCCGCGCGGTGCGCGTGGTGGAGCCCGACCGCTTCGTCTCGTGGTTTCCCATCGCGGGCGCGTCGGGCCCGCCGCTCGCCATCGAGGTCGCCGAGCCCCTCTCGACCCTCCAGACGTTCACGCACCAGCAGGCCGTGTGGAACGTCCTCTCGGCCGCGGCGATGATCGCGCTCTGCTCGCTCGCCGTCGTGCTCCTCGGCGTGCGCTTCGTCGGGACGCCCCTGTCGCTGCTGGCGGAGAAGGCCCGGCGCGTGGGCGCGGGCGACCTCGGCGGCCCCCTCGTCCTGCGCCAGTCCGACGAGCTCGCCGACCTGGCGCGCGAGATGAACCTCATGGCCGAGCGCCTCGCGTCGTCGCGCGCCGCGCTCGAGGCCGAGGCCGTGGCGCGCGTCAGGGCCGTCGAGCAGCTCCGCCACGCCGACCGGCTGCGCACCGTCGGCGAGCTCGCGGCGGGCGTCGCCCACGAGCTCGCCACGCCGCTCGCGATCGTGCGCGGCCAGGCCGAGCTCGTGCTCGCGGGCGCCACCTCGTCGCGCGCCCCCGAGGACGTCGCGCGCCTCACCGTCGCCCAGTGCGACCGCATGAGCGCGCTCGTGCGGCAGCTCCTCGACTTCTCGCGGCGCAGCCCCTCGGTCAGGGCGCGGGCGAGCCTCCGAGCGCTGGCCGAGCGCGCGGTGGCGATGCTCCGCCCCTACGCGGCCTCGCGCCACGTCACGCTCGACGCGGACCTCGGCGCCGACGAGGCGCCCGTCGAGATCGACGCCCCGCAGATCGTGCAGGTGGTGACCAACCTCGTCGTCAACGCCGTGCAGGCGTCGGAGCGCGGGGGCGAAGTCTCGGTGCGCGTCGACGTCGCGCGCGCCACGCCGCCTCCCGACGTGGGCGGCGCGGAGGGCGCCTACGGACGGCTCGAGGTGCGCGACCACGGCGCGGGCATCGCGCCCGAGCACCTCTCGCGGCTCTTCGAACCGTTCTTCACCACGAAGCCCGTCGGCGAGGGCACGGGGCTCGGGCTCTCGATGGCGAGCGCGATCGTGCGCGAGCACGACGGCTGGATCGACGTGCAGAGCACGCCCGGCGAGGGCAGCCGCTTCGACGTCTACCTCCCGCTGCGCGCGGGCGCGTAGCCGTCACGCCTTGCGCGTGAGCGTGACGCCGTCGGCGTGGATCTGCTCGGCGCGCACGATGCCGTCCTTGTTGAGCACCACGCGCAGGTGGGCGTAGCGCTCCTGCGTCTCGGCGCCCGTGACCTCGCGGCGCACGCGCACCACGAGGTTCACGCGGTAGACCTTGGGCAGCGCCGCGCGCGCGAAGCGCCCGCGCGCGGGGTCGTAGAAGTCCACCTGGTCGACCGGGTCGTCGAGGCGCACGAGGAAGTGCCGCACGTTCACCCGGAGAATGTCTCGGATGCGGTAGCCCTCGGGCAGCCCCGCGCGCTCCTCGTCGGAGCCCGCGTCGAGGAGCTTGCGGTAGTGGATGACCTCCTCGGTCGCCGCCTCGGCGTGCTGCACCGTGCGCCGCTGGAGCCGCACCGCGCGCACCGCGGCGGGCACCTCGTCGCTCGTGACGAACTCCACGGCCTCGGCGGTGCGCGCGACGAAGTTGCCGATGCCCGCGTCGGGGAGCTGCTCGCCGTAGACCCAGTGCACGTGGTCGTACGTGCGCGCGCGCTTCAGGAGCGCCTCGCTCGTGAGGGCCTTGATGCGGTCCTTCATCACGTACGCGAGCACCGCGCCGGTGAAGAACAGGGCCTTGGTGGTCGCCGGCAGGCTCGCCACGTAGATCGGGAGCTGCGTCGCGAGCGCCCAGATCGCCGCGAGGGCCGCGGCCACGGCGCCGACGGCGTTGCGCACGAACATGTCTCCGCGCGACGCGCGCACGTTGAGGTAGAGCGCCTGCTGCACGGCCTTCTTGAGCAGCGACGCGCGGTAGGTGAAGTACTCGCCGGGGTCGAGCCCCGCGAAGGCCGGGGCGTCGCCCCCGTCGGCCGCGGGCGCGGGCGCGAGGCCGCCGCCCGTGAGGTAGCCGTAGCGCGCGCGCACGTCGGCCTCGTCGCGCGCCAGCCCCACGAGGTGCGCCCGCATGCGCGCCACGAAGCCCGTGCCGTCGAAGCGCCGCCCCGCCTCGCCGAGGGCCGCGGAGAACTGCGCGAGGCGCTCCTCGAGCGCGAGGCTCATGTACTCGTCGGCGCCGCGCATCGCCTCGGCCACCGCGTGGTGGCAGAGCCGTTCGAAGGGCCAGAGCGCGCCGCGCATCGAGCGGTACGCGCGCAGGGCGCCGCGCATGCGCGCGAGGGCCGCCACCACGTCGCGCTCGAAGTGCCCCTCGGGGTCGGTCACCCGCGGCGGCGACGCCGAGGGCGCGCGCCCGCCGGGGTCGGTCTCGAAGGCCGACGCGCGCGACGCGCGCGACACCGGGGGCGCCGCGCGCTCGCGCTCGTGGCGCGCCAGGAGCTTCTCGAGGCGCCGGCACTCGGCCCGCACGCCGGCCACGTAGAGGTTGGCGTAGAGCCTCGCGTGCACCGCGAGGGGGCGCGTCTGCGGCGGCCGCGGAGACGTGCGCAGCGCGTGGAGCAGGCTCGCGAAGCGCGAGAGGGGCGACGCGGGGTTGCCCTCGTCGGCGAGGGCGTCGAGCGGCAGCGGCGCGGCGTCGATGCGCATGAGCGCGGTGAAGTCGGCGTAGAACTGCTCGCGCGAGTAGTTGCCGCGGTTGAGCCCGACGTTGCGCGGCACGAAGAAGTACGCGTCGACGTGGTGGCGCGAGCGCCCCTCTTCGCCGACGGCGTAGTTGAAGCGCAGCTCGAGCTGGTGGCGGTCGTGCACCTCGACCTGCACCGAGAGGCCCTCGGCGCCTCGCCGCCCGCGCTGTGCCTGCGCCTCGTCGCCTCGCCGCGCCACCGCCGCTACGCCCTCGGGAGGATGAGCCAGCAGTCGGCGCCCTCGTCGCCCGCGGTCATCCCCGCGTCGCCGCCGAGCGGGCGCACGAGGGGCCCCGCGTCGGGCGCGGCCTCGGCGGCCATGCGCGAGGCCTGCACCGAGACGCGCACGGCGCGCTCCTGCGCGGTGGCAGAGACCTCGAGGCGGCTGCCGCGGCGCGGGTCGTCGAGGGCCCAGCGCATGAGCGCCCGCAGCGCGCGGCGGGCGCGCCCGTCGGCGGCGGCGACGAGCGCGTCGGGCTCGGAGCTCACGAGTTCGAACGACGCGCCCGAGGCCGTCGCGAGCGGCGCGAGGTCGTCGAGCGCGCCCTGATACACCCCCCGGAGGGTCACGGGCGCGATGGCCGACGCGACTGGGTCGGGCAGCGGGAGGAGCTCCTCGGCG
>JBDHVF010000269.1:0-9449 GCA_039809605.1 Polyangiales bacterium
GTCGTCGTCGATGATGGGGCCGCCGCCGCCGCCGGCGCCGCGCGCCGAGCACGCGAGCGGGCCGAGCGCCGTCAACGCCACGAGAAGAAAGCCGGTGCGAGAGAGTGACATCGGGGCCTCAAACCTCCAGCGAAAGGACGAGTGGGGATCGAAGGGGTGTGGTGGAGCGCGCGTACGGTAGAAGGTCCGGGCGGTACGTCAAGAACCCCCCGGCGATCGCGACACGCGCGTCACACGAGACCGTTGACGGCGCCCCGCGCGGCGGTGCCTCATGCGCGCCGGAGGAGCCGCCGATGCGGGCACGCGTGGGGAGTGGTCTGTTGCTGGTCGTCGCGCTTGCGCTGCCGTCGACCGCGCGCGCGCAGCGGGCGGCGTACGCGCGCCCCGAGGAGCTGCGCCCCGAGGGGTTGAGCCACCTGCTCGACGTGTCGCTGCGACTCGGGTACGCGCGGGTGCTCGACCCCGACCGGGTGCAGGGCCTCGCGAACGTCGGCACGTTCTCGCTCCGCGCGCGGGCGCTCCTCGGGCGCAACCCCTCGTACTGCGTCGGGCTCGACGGCGAGGTCGGCGGCGCCGACACGGGCTTCGTCTACGGCCTCACGGCGCACGTCGTCGGCGTCGGGGGCCGCTGGGGCGAGGGCAACGCCGTGGCCCTCTGCGGCGGCGCGGGCTTCGACGGCGTGGTGGGGGCGGTGCCGCTGGCGGCGCGCTTCCCCGCGGAGCTCTCGGCCGCGGTGAACCTCGGCCCCCTGCGCCTCACGGCCTGGGCGGGCGTGGCGTGGGTCGCGGGCGCCGACGCGCGGCGCGAGGGATCGACCTGGCTCACGGTCGTCGACGAGGTCGACGCGGGGCTCACGGTGCGCCTGGGACGGCAGCACCGCCTCTGGGCGAGCGCGAGCGCGGGCCGCGGCCCTTCGCTCGGCGTGGTGTACCGGGAGCTCATGGGCACGCGCTTCGTGGGCGTGGTGCTGGGCCTCGACCTGTCGGGGGCTCAATGAGGTGGCGCATGGGTGATCGCACGTCGTGGATCGTGGGGGCGCTCGCCGCGTGCGCGTCGCTCGCGTGCGCGGGGCCGCCGGTGCTCTCGGCGCGCCCTCCGCCGGCGTCGGAGCTGCCGGCGTACGCCGAGGGGGAGCACCGCACGGGCGTCTTCGAAGGCCACGGCGGCACGCAGCTCTTCGAGCAGTCGTGGCGCCCCGCGGGGGCGGTGCGCGCGGTGCTCGTCGCGCACCACGGCCTCAAGGATCACAGCGACCGCTACGGCGATTTCGCGCGGCGTCTCAACGCGCGGGGCGTCGCGGTGTACGCGTTCGACATGCGCGGGCACGGTCGCTCGGCGGGCCGCCGCGCCTCGCTCGACGACTTCGACGACTCGCTCGACGACCTCGCGATCTTCATGGCGCGCGTGCGGCAGCGCGAGCCGGGCGCCCCCGTCTTTCTGCTCGGGCACAGCGTGGGCGGCGCGATGGTGACGCTCTTCACGCTCGAGCGGCGTCCCGCGCTCGCGGGGCTCGTCGTGCTGGCGCCCGCGCTGCGCGTCGACCGCACGCCCGTCGAGGCCGCGGCGACGCCCGTGGCCGCCGCGCTGATGCCGAACTTCCCCGTGGTCGACACGCCCGACCGGTACTTCTCGCGCTCGCCCGAGGTGGTGGCCGAGATGGGCAGCGACCCCTTCGTCTACCACGAGGTGGGCCCCGCCCGAACCGCCGCGGGCCTCGTCGACGCCATCGAGCGCATCTGGTCGCGCGCCGGCACCCTCGACGTGCCGCTGCTCGGCGTGCACGGCACCGCCGACCGGCTCACCGACCCGCGCGGCACCGCGGAGCTCGTGCGCCGCGCCCGCACCCGCGACCGCTCGCTGCTGCTCTACCGCGGGCTCTACCACGACCTCATCCACGAGCCCGAGCGCGACCAGGTGATGGGCGACATCGAGCGCTGGATCGACGAGCACCTCGCCGCGCGGTGATCACCCGAGGCCCAGCTCGACGACCCCGCGCGGCCCCGTGATCACGTCAGCCCTCGGGCGACGGGGCCCACGCCGTGCGGGCCTTGAGCAGCAGCCTCCCGTCGGAGGGGCGCGTGACCGCGTGGAGCCACGTCGCGCCGTCGCCCTCGGGCGCGCACGCCGACCGCACCGCGTCCCCGGGCAGCGCCTCGGCGAGGAACTCCACGTCGAGGCCGGTGACGCGCGAGCCCTCGGCGGGCGCCTCCGTCGGTCTGCATGGCGCGGGAGCCTACACGATCGCCGCGGAGGGGGCGGCGTGCGTCCGCGCCGACGGTGCGGCGTTGGCTCCGCGCGCGATCGGTGATATCAGCGCGCGTGCTTCCCATCGAGACGCGCGGAGGGCCGTCGGGCGACGCCTGCCTCTGCGGCCACGCGCGTCGTGCAAGAGAGGTCTCGCATGAACCTTCGCAAGATCACGTGCGCACTCGCGGTCGGGGCCCTGCTGGGCTGCTCCGACGACACGCCCCCGGCCACCACGCCCGACTCGGGGACGCCCATGGACGACGTGCCCGTCGACATGATGGCCCCCGACGCGCCCGAGGACACGGCGCCCGACCAGGCCCCGGCCGACGCGCCCGAGGACACGGCGCCCGACCAGGCCCCGGCCGACGCGCCTGACGACGTGCCCCCGCCCGACGTCGGCCCCATGTGCATGCCCGGCGAGATGGTGTGCGGCGGCGGCTGCGTCGACACGCAGACGAGCACCCTGCACTGCGGCATGTGCGACCACGCCTGCGGCGCGAGCGAGGTGTGCCGCGCGGGCTCGTGCCAGCCCTCGGTCACGTGCATGACGGGCGAGACGCTCTGCGGCGGCGGCTGCGTCAACACGGCCACCAACAACAGCCACTGCGGCATGTGCAACAACGCCTGCGCCGCGGGCCAGACCTGCACCGGCGGCACGTGCATGACCCCGCGCATGTGCCCGATGGGCCAGACCGACTGCGCCCCCACGGCGCCGTCGCCGTCGTGCGTCGACCTCGCGAGCAGCGCGATGAACTGCGGCTCGTGCGGCAACGCCTGCATGGCGGGCGAGACCTGCGTCATGGGCGTCTGCCAGGCGCCCGCGTGCCCCTCGGGCCAGACGCGCTGCACCGCGATGGGCGTCTCGACCTGCGCCGACACGATGACCGACAACGCCAACTGCGGCGCGTGCGGCAACGCCTGCATGGCCGGGCAGGCGTGCATGGGCGGCACCTGCCGCGCCACCTGCGCGGCGCCGCGGCGCGAGTGCATGGTCGGCGGCATGACCGTGTGCCTCGACGTGCAGACCGACAACGCCAACTGCGGCGCGTGCGGCACCGCCTGCACCGGCGGGCAGACCTGCCAGATGGGCGCCTGCCGCTGCCCGACGGGCCGCACGGCGTGTGGCGCCTCCTGCGTCGACACGCAGAGCGACGAGGCCAACTGCGGCTCGTGCGGCCACGCGTGCGGGGCCGGACAGACCTGCCAGATGGGCGCCTGCCGCTGCCCGACGGGCCGCACCCTCTGCGGGGCGTCGTGCGTCGACACCAGCTCCGACACGATGAACTGCGGCGCGTGCGGCCGCGCGTGCACCGCGCCCTCGACGTGCAACTCGGGCACGTGCAACTCGCTCTGCGGCGTCGGCACGACGAGCTGCGGCGGGCGCTGCGTGGCGATCACGACCTTCCTCACCGACAACGCCAACTGCGGGCGCTGCGGCAACGCCTGCGGCGCGGGCACCCGCTGCGTCTCGGGCACCTGCCGCCCGACCAACGACGACCGCGTGAGCGCCGCCGTCATCGTGCCCAACCCCGCGCGCGAGGTGACCGTCACGGGCAACACCACCAGCTCGACGCACGACGGCCCCACGGTGCCCTGCGGCTGCACGAGCGCGGGCAACGTCTGGTACCGCTTCGCCATCCCCACCGAGGGCGTCGTGTACTTCGACACCGCGGGCTCGGCGTACGACACGTCGCTCTTCATCACCAGCTCCGCGGGCGTCGCGGTGCCGGGCCAGGCGGCCTCGGGCAACAACAACGCCGGCCTCTGCAACGACGATGCGGGCTGCGGCACCGGCGGGGGCTTCACCAGCGGGCTCCAGTCGCGCACCGCGGGCGTGCTCGCCGCGGGCACCTACTACGTCGCCGTCGGCGGCTGCGGGTCGGGCGCGTTCACCCTCCACATGCAGTACGTGCCGCGCACCGTCGGGCAGACGTTCTTCAACGCGCGCCTCACGGGCGCGGGCAACACGGGCGTGCAGACGCTCATGACCTCGGGCTCCACCGCGGGCACCTGCGGCGGCTCGGGCGGCGCCGAGAACGTCGCGTGGTACCTCACGTGCGGCGCGGCCGAGCGGCAGCTCTTCAGCGTGTGCCGCAGCGACCCGAGCGCGCTCTTCACCCGCCGCCCGAGCACCGGCAGCAGCACCCTCTTCGACCCCGTGCTCTACGCGCGCAGCGCCCAGACCGGCGCGCAGGTGGCCTGCAACGATGACAGCGGGCCCTCCGACGGCGCGGGCATCGACTGCCGCGGCGTGATCCCGTTCTTCTCGGGCTCGACCGTCGGGCCGCTCGACTCGCTGCACCGCGGGTCGCGCCTCGCGAACCTCAACACCCCGCGCGGCGTCGGCCTCATCTTCGTCGACACGCTCGGCACCAGCAGCGGCATGCGCTACAACATGCGCTTCTCGGCGCCCTGACGGGCCGCGGCCGGGACCTCGTGGCGCGACGCCCGCGCCTGTGAGAGCGTCGCCGGCCGCGATGACCCACCTCCCATTCTTCGTTACCCTCTCGCTCTGCGCGGCGGCGCTGGCCGCGTGCTCGAGCGACGCCGCCACGCCCGCGGATGCGGCGCCCGTCGATGTCGCGAGCGCCGATGTCGCGCCCGACGCTCCCGCCGACGCGCCGCCCGCGTGCCCCGCCCACACGCACGAGACCGCGCCGCGCGAGTGCGACGCGGACCTCACCTTCGCCGAGTCGACGCCGCTCCCGGTGGCGCGCGACCACCACGGGGCCGTGATCGCCGAGACGCCCGCGGGGCCGCGGCTGATCGTGGTGGGCGGCGCGGTGCTCCCGCCGGGCGCGCACGACCAGACGACCACGAGCAACGTCTCGATCGCGCCCATCGCGGCCGACGGGAGCATCGGCGCGTGGTCCGACGGCCCCGCGCTGCCGGGCGGGCGCGGCGGCGAAGCCATCGGGCTCGTGGGCGACACCGTGATCGTCGTGGGCGGGCGCAACACCGGCTTCCTTCGCTCCTCGGCGCTCGCGACGGTGCAGCCCGACGGGACCCTCGGCGAGTGGATCGCCGGGCCTTCGATCCCCGAGGGGCGCTTCCACATCAGCGGCGCGGTGTCGGGGCGATGGATGTACGCCTCGGGCGGCCTCGCGATGCGCGCGGGCAACGCCACCGAGGCCCGCCCCGAGGTCTACGGCGCGCGGCTCGGCGACGACGGCACCCTCGGCGCGTGGCAGGCGATGACCCCGCTGCCCGAGCCCATCAGCCACCACGCGTCGTTCGTGCACGAGGGCTGGCTCTTCGTCGCGGGCGGCCTCGGCGGCGACCCCTTCAACAGCCACGACATGCCGCGGCTCACGGTCTACCGCGCGCGCATCGCCGACGACGGCACCCTCGGCGCTTGGGAGCCCGTGAACCAGCTCCCCGGCTGGATCTCGACGCACGCCGCCGCGGTGCACGGGGGGCGCGTGTACCTCTTCGGCGGCGTCGCCGATGACAGCGACAACAGCGACCAGATCCTGCGCGCGCGGCTCATGCCGGGCGGCGCCCTCGGCGCGTGGGAGGCGTGGTCCACGACGCTCCCGACGGCGCGGGCGCACCTTCACTACGTGCCCGTGCGCGACGGCAGGGCGTACTTCGTCTCGGGCTCGATGATGCCCCACACGCCCGTGCCCACCACGTGGGTCGGCACGTTCCGGTGATCGAACGCGACGAGGGCGCGACGCGGCGGAGTGCCCCCACGACGCCGTGAGGCTCGTGGTGCGCGCCTTGCTCGGTCGAGGTCGAGATGCCTGACCGACCGTCGACGCGACGCGCGCCCGATCGCGCCGCGAAGCCTGCCGCAAGCCCTGGGGCGCAGCGCCGGAGCGCGCCCGACCCCGCCCCATCGGAGGCGACGGGGTACGCAACGGAGGTCCACCCGCTGACGCGCCTTTCACGCGGATCGCAGGCCGCGCTCTGCGCCATGTTCGCCCTCGCGGTGGCCGTCGTCGCGATCGTCGCGACCCGCCGCCCGCAGCGCGCGACGACGACGGTCGCGGTGACGGCCGCGCGCGGGCCGTGGGGGGCGATCGAGCGAATGCCGTTCTATCTCGAGCAGCCCGCGCGCTACCTCGCGCCCTCGGCGTGCGAGACCACCGATCCCCGCTGGAGGCTGCCCGGGTACACCGCCGCGCGCGTACGCGCGCTCATCGCGTCTGCGGGCGTCGAGCGCGCGCAGGCCGAGGCCCTCGAACAGAGGACCACCTGCGACGCGGAGGGGTGCGTGATCGCGCCAGGCCGCGACGTGGTGCTCGCGCTCGCGGGCGACGCGCGCTCGGCGCTCTACTCCGAGCTCGCGCGCTTTCGGGTGAACTTCGGGCAGGCGTACGCGTTCATGCGCCCCGACGACGACCCGCGCTGGGACTCGCTCTCCGCGCTCGTCGACCCGGCCCTCGTCGCGCGCCTCTCGTGGCGCAAGCGCGGCCTCGTTCGCATCTCGGACCTCGCGCCCCTCTGCGAGCAGGTGACCTCCGACGCCGCGCGCACGACCCTGCTCGAGACGCTCTCGCGCATGTCGGCGACGATGGCCTGGCTGGTGATCGAGCCGGGCGCCGACGTGGGACCGCTCGTGTCGTACTGGTCGTGGCGGGGCTCGTCGCGCTCGCTCCGCCCGATCTTCGAGGCCGTGGCGCGCCACCCGGGCGGCGCGCGGCTCGACCTCGTCAACGTGCTCCCGCCCTTCGCGCGGCGCAGGCTCAACACCTTCCCGTACCCCGACGACCCGCCGCGCGACTGCTACTGGTCGGCGCTCAACTTCTTCGCCACCGAGACGCCCGCCGACACCTTCGTCGACGGCGCCGGCGCGCTCGCGGCGCTCGAGCGCGACTACGTGCGCGTGCCCTTCGAAGCGCGCCGCTTCGGCGACGTGATCCTCTTCGTGCAGCGGGGCGTCGGACCGGTGCACGCCGCCAACCACGTCGCCGACGACCTGGTGTTCACCAAGAACGGCAGCCACTTCCGACGCCCGTGGACCCTCATGCCGCTCGCCGAGGTGCAGCAGCTCTACCCCGAGGCCGACGAGCTGCGGGCCTACCGCTTGAGGTAATGTCGCGCCCCGCGACCATGGCCACCACGAAGACCGCCCCGAAGCCCGCGCTCACCTACGACCGCAAGCTCGTCACCGCGTGGAAGAACGTCGGCGAGAAGGCCGCCACGAAGGGCTACGCGTCGCTCGCCAAGGTGATGAACCAGCCCGGCACGTGGGACGCCCTCGCCGCCGCCTTCGACGCCGGCAAGATGCCCCCGGCCTCGATCTGGCGCCTCGGCGAGTACGTCGCCGACCACGTCCCGCCTCGCTACGCGCTCGACGTGATGACCTCGATCCCCGAGGTGTACACCTCGCTCTTCGGCACCTACGGCATCGCGGCCGTGCTCCTCGCGACCGCGCTGCGCGCCGACCCCCACGCGCTCGACGCGCTCCGCGACCACGCGAGCGAGACGGTGCGCGACCTCGTCGAGGTGGCCCGCGCCGAGGCGGGCATTCTCCCTGAGGGGCTCTCCACGAGGGTGCGCGCGCGCCTCGCGACCGAGTGGGCGGCGGGCAGCAGCATGATGGCCGCGCTCGATGTCTCGGGGAGCGAGGTCACCCGCGTCACGCACCCCGACGACGCGCGCCACGCGGCCGTCGCGAGCACCGCGCGGCGCGTGTTCGGCGCGTCGCTCGCCGCGGACCTCGCCGAGGCCCACCGCGCCCGCCTCGCGGGCCACACCGTGACCGCGGGGCAGGCCAACGCGCACGCGCTCTACCCTTCGGACGACGCGCTCGCGCTCGCCGCGCCCGCCATGACGCCCGAGGAGGTCTGCGGCTTTCAGATGCGGTACCCCGCGCTCGCTCGCATCAGCGCCGCGTGGAGCGTCGACGACATCGTGCGCGCCGCCATTGCGACGAGCGAGCGAGACCGCCCCGGCGCCTACATGCTCGTGAACAGCCTCGCGCTCCTCGCGATCGACCGCGACCCGACGGCGGCGCCGCGCGTCGAGGCGCTGCTCAACCTCGCGGACTTCAGCAACACCGCGTCCCCGTCGCCGGGCTCGGCGCTCGCGACGCTCCTGCGCGCGCCCGCGGCGTGGCGGCGCCACTTCGCGCTCGACCTGGTCTTCGTGCCCGACACCTGGGCGGGCGTCTACCGCGGGCCCATCGGGCTCGTGATGCTCGCGAGCGTCGACCCCGAGGCCGCCGAGCGCGTCGCCGAGGAACGCTCGGGCGACCTCGATTTCTGGCGCATCTCCACCGCCGACGCCGCGCTCCTCGCGTCGATCGCCGAGGGCGCCGGGCCGCGCGTGCGCGAGCTCCTCGCGGCCGCGAGGGCGTAGCGCCAGAGGCCCCCTACGCCCCGAGCTTCGAGCGCAAGCTCCGCAGGCGCTCGCGTCGCTCCTTGAGCCCCTCGCGATACGACTTGTCGTCGGTGTCGGCGATCTCTGCGCTCAGATCGCCGAGCGTCGCGTCCAGCAGGGTGCGCAGCTCGTCGGCCTCTTGCTCGTTCAGCTCGATCTTCACGCCAGCGATTCTCTCACGGAGACGCGGCCTCCTGCCACGGTCATGCGCCGCGGCCCTGCCCCTCGGCCGCCCGAGCGCGGCGGGAGCGCGCGGTGAGGGCGCTGCGCGCGCGGCATCCTGCGTCGCGTCGCGGGCGCTGCGCGCGAGGGCGCTCGGTGTTGCGCGCGGGGCGCATCGTGTACCGTCGCGGGGTCATGAGAGCGAACCCCGTCCCGTGCGAGCGATGCGGCGCGTTGATGACCCCGCAGCCCGACGGGCGCACCTACGCGTGCGAGTACTGCGGCGCCCAGATGCTCGTGGCCGTCGAGGCCCACCAGATCGCCGCCGGGCTGCGCCTCGACCTCTCGAACATGGACGCGTTCCTCACGCACCTCGCGCAGACGCTCTCGCAGGGCTTCGCCGAGCGCGTGCAGGTGCACGCCAGCGGCACGTACGTCCACGCGATCGAGCTGAACCTGGAGCCCGACGTGTTCCTCGCGCGGCGCGAGGCGCACGGCGTCGTGGCGCAGCACCGCAAGCTCGTGCGCGGCATCGCGCTTCGCACCGAGACCGTCGCCCTCGACCGCTGGGTCGAGATGCTCACCGCCGCGATCGCCCGCCACGCGAACACCAACGCCCGCGCGGCGTGGGTGCTCTCGCGCCTCCGCGGCGGCGACGACCGCTAGACCTCCCCCGCCCACCGAAGGACCACCGCGTGACGCAGCAGCC
>JBDHVF010000270.1:0-9438 GCA_039809605.1 Polyangiales bacterium
GCGCCGCCGTCACGGGGGCCGTGGATCGTCGTGGGCGCGTCCCTCTCGGCCCTCGCGGTCGGCGGCTTCGTGACCGCGGGCGTGTACTACGGGCTCGCGGGCGACGCGCAGTCGGCGCGCGACGCGGCATGCCCGTCGCCCTGCTCGACGACCTCGACGGGCTACGCGAACGCGTCGGGGCAGAACGCGCGCTACCGCGATCACCTCGAGGTGACGACGGGCGCGCTGATCGCGGGGGCGTCGCTGGCGGCGGGCGCCGCGCTCTGGTGGGCGCTCGCGAGGCCCGCGCGGCGCGCGGTGGCGCCGGTCGTCACGGCGATGTCCGGCGGGGCGAGCGCGGGCTTCACCGCGACGTGGTGAATTCCTCCGCGAGATATCGGCGTGATATCGACGGCGTGAGCTCGTCCGTGCGATGTCCCGTAGCGGCGCCATGACATCTCAAACGCAGCCCGCGTGGTGGCTCGAGAGCGAGGGAGGGCGGGTGCTCATCGGCCCCGCGAGCGTGATCGTGGGGCGCAGCCCCGACTGCGACATCGTGATCCCCGACCCGCGCGCGAGCCGCCACCACGCCCTGTTCCGCGCCGCTGAAGACGGCGTCGAGGTGGTGCCCTTCGGCCGCCAGCCCGTGGCGGTGAACGGCGTGGCGCGCGCCGTGCCCACGATGCTCCGCGCGGGCGACCGCGTCGAGTGCGTCGGGCTCACGTTCTCGATCGTCGAGGCGACGCCCTCGCAGATGCCCGAGCCCGACGTGCTCTGGGGCGTCGAGCGCACGCCGGGCGCCCTCTTTCGCGTCGCGCAGAGCCCGTTTCGCGTCGGCGGCGCGCCCGACGATCATCTCATCGTCGTGGGCTGGGCCCCGACCGTGCTGCTGCTTCACCTCGTGGGCAACGCGCTCGACCTCGAGGCCGTGCGCGACGGCGTCACCGCGGCCGGCGCGCCGCTCGAGGCCGGCGAGTGCGTGCACGTCGACCCGGGCATGCGCGTCGGGTACGGCTCGCAGTCGCTGCGGGTGATGGCGCTCCCCCGCGACCCGACGAAGGTCACCGACACCACCGCGCAGAACGACGCCCCGACGGGCGCCGAGCTGCGCTTTCTGCCCCGCGGCGGGCGCCTCACGGTGCGCTACGGCGCGCGGGCGCTCTCGGTGTACCTGCCCGATCGCCGCTGCGACCTCGTGGCGAGCCTTCTCCGCCCGCCGGCGCCGTTCGAGCGGGGCGACCTCGTGCCCGACGAGGTGCTCCTCGAGCGCATCTGGCCCCAGCAGTCGCAGGGCCGCGTCGAGCTCAACACCCTGGTGTTCCGCACGCGCAAGGACCTCATCAAGGCCGACATCGACGGCGCCGCGCTCCTCGAACGGCAGGCCGGGGGCGTGCGTTTCCGCCTGGCGCCCGGCGCCGCGGTGCGGGTCTCGACCGACTGAGCCCTCCGCCGATCCTTTGATATTGGCGTGATATCGAACCGATATCGGGCCGTCATCGGAGCGCGCGCCCGCGCCTGTCATCTCTCGTCGCGTTCGAACGGCGCCCTTCGGCGCGAGCGGCGAACCCACGAGGAGAACGACCCATGACTCGCAGATATCGTTCGATGCTCCGGCTGGCGGCGGTGTGCATGCCGCTGCTCGTCGGCGGGTGTACCGACGCGGGGGGCGACGGCTCCTCGTCGACGCAGTCGCGGCCGCGGGTGATCAGCGATCAGTTTCACAACGCAGGCACCGCGGGCTTCGTGTTCCTGCCGCCGATGGTGCCGCGCCCCGCGGCCGTGGGCGGCATGGTCTACGACGCCACCCCCACGGTGCGCGTCGACGAGATCACCGCCGCGGGCGTGACCGTCCGCACGCTCGCGACCTTCACCACCACGACGGGCCCCGAGCACGAGCGCATCCGCATCCACCGCGAGGGCCGCGAGTGCGACCGCGACGACGACGACGGCGACGACGACAGCGACGGCTACTACTACGCCCGCTGGAAGACCAACAACGCCCGCCTCTCGACGAGCGCGCTCTACCGCGCGCGCGTCTTCGTGCCCGCGCGCGGGGGCGGCCAGCGCGAGCTCGGCTTCGCCGACGTTCAGGTCGTGCGCGACCTCGGCCAGTACCGCTCGAGCGCCACGGCCGACTTCACCCCGCTCGTCAGGAACACCACGCTGCGCATCAAGTTCCGCATCGACGCGCCCGCCGTGGATCAAGACGGCGACGGGGTCTACGACTGGCGCGACAACTGCCCCACCGTCGCCAACGCCGACCAGCGCGACACGCAGCGCAACGGCACCGGCGACGCGTGCCGCTGCCTCGGCGTGACCTGCGTCGCGAGCGACGCGTGCCACGTCGTCGGCGCGTGCCAGCCCGCCACCGGCACCGGCACCGACCCCGCCGCGGCCGACGGGACGGTCTGCACGCGCGCCAACGCCGCCGCGACCTGCCAGTCGGGCGCGTGCGCCCTCGGCGCCTGCGACGCGGGCTTCGCCGACTGCGACGGCGACACGGCCACGGGCTGCGAGACCGCGACCAACACCCTCACGAGCTGCGGCGGGTGCGGCGTGGCCTGCGGCGCCGGCCCGCACGCCTCGCCCACGTGCGCCACGGGCGCCTGCGCCCTCACGTGCGACGCGGGCTGGTACGACGCCGACGGCGACCGCGCCAACGGCTGCGAGCTCGACATCACCACCGACGCCAACTGCGGCCGCCCGGGCAACGCCTGCGTGTCGGGCACGGGCGACACGTCCACGTGCGTGTCGGGCGCGTGCTCGACGATGGCGTGCCCCGCGGGCAGCGCCAACTGCAACACCGCCATCGCCGACGGCTGCGAGGTCTCGCTCACCGGCGACGTGTCGAACTGCGGCGCGTGCGGCAACGCCTGCGCGACGCCCAACGCCACGCCCGCGTGCGCCGCGGGCGCGTGCGCGGTCGGCGCCTGCAACGCGGGCTTCGGCGACTGCAACGGCAGCGCGGCCGACGGCTGCGAGACGAGCCTCACGAGCGACGTGGCGAGCTGCGGCGCGTGCGGCAACGCCTGCGCGCTGCCCAACGCGGCGCCCGCGTGCGTCGGCGGCGTGTGCGCCATCGGGAGCTGCCTCGCGGGCTCGGCCGACTGCGACGGCGCCGCGGCCAACGGCTGCGAGACGAACCTCATGGCCGACGCGACCCACTGCGGCGCGTGCTCGACGGTCTGCTCGTTCGCCCACGCGGGCGCCGTGTGCGCCGCCGGGGCCTGCGCGCTCGGCACGTGCGCCGCGGGCTACGCCGACTGCGACGGCAACGCCGCCAACGGCTGCGAGACCACGCCCGCCAGCGACGTGAGCAACTGCGGCGCCTGCGGCAACGCCTGCGCGAGCGGCCCCAACTCGACCGCGACCTGCGCCGCGAGCGCGTGCGTCCTCGCCTGCGCGGCGGGCTTCGCCGACTGCGACCACGCCGCGGCCAACGGCTGCGAGGTCGACGCCTCGACCGACCGTAACAACTGCGGCGGGTGCGGCGTCGCGTGCGGCGCCGATCAGGTGTGCGCCGCCGGGGCGTGCACCGCCGTGACCTGCACCGGCACCACCGCCGACTGCAACCACCTCGCCTCGGACCTCTGCGAGGTCGACCTCGGCGCCGACGTCGCGAACTGCGGCGGCTGCGGCGTCGCGTGCAGCTTCCCCCACGCGGCCCCGCAGTGCACCGCGGGCGCGTGCGGCTTCGCGGTGTGCGACCCGGGCTGGGCCGACTGCGACGGCGTGCAGGCCAACGGCTGCGAGGTCGACCTCACGAGCGACGCCGCGAACTGCGGCGGCTGCGGCACCGCGTGCTCGTTCCCCAACGCCCGCGGCGTCTGCGTGGCGAGCGCCTGCGGGATGGGCGCGTGCGCGCCGGGCTGGGCCGACTGCGACGGCGTGCAGGCCAACGGCTGCGAGGTGAACCTCGGCGCCGACACGTCGAACTGCGGCGCCTGCGGGCGCGTCTGCGCGGGCGTCACGAACGGCGCGGCCACCTGCGCGGCGGGCGTGTGCGGCTCGACCTGCAACGCGGGCTACACGACCTGCGGCGGCGCCTGCGTCGCGGGCCCCTCGGACCTCTACCGCGCCGACGGCAACACGCTCGACTCCGCCGGCCCGTACAGCGGCACCTTCTCCAACGCCACCTACGCGGGCGGCCGCTTCGGGCAGGCGTTCTCGCTCAACGGCTCGGGGCAGTACGTGGCGCTCCCGCCGGCCCTGGGCAACTTCGGCACGGGCGACTTCACGATCTCGCTGTGGCTCAGCACGACCAGCGGCGGCAACGTGATCTCGAAGCGCGCGTCGTGCTGGGGCGGCGCCTACTTCAACGGCTTCGACATGCGCATGGGCGCGGGCCTCGGCGTCGAGCTCTGGACGAGCATGGGCTACTACGCGGTCGGCACCCCGTCGGGCTACCGCGCCCTCAATGACGGCGCCTGGCACCACGTCGCGGTCGTTCGTCAGGGCGGCACCGTGGGCCTCTACATCGACGGCGCGCTCGCCTCGACGAGCGCCATCGCGGGCGCCATCAGCGACCCGAGCAACACGCCCGTGTACTTCGGCGTCGGCCGCTGCGTGTACGGCGCGCCCGGCTGGAACGGCAACGCCGACGGCACGCCGTGGTTCAACGGCCGCCTCGATCAGCTCGGCTTCTACCACCGCGCGCTGTCGACGAGCGAGCTCGCCGCCACGGCGGCCGGCACCTGCCTGTAGCCACGATCCTCGGGGGCGCCTCCGCGTGGAGGCGTCCCCCATCCCCTCCGCCCGATCAGATATCCTCTCGCCGTGAACCCTCCTCCCGCCGGCCGTGTGCTCCTCGTCGCGCTGGCCGCGGCGGGCTGCGTGCCCGACGACTGGATCGTCGTTCCGCCGCGCGACGCCGGCGCCGACGCGGCGCCCTTCGACGCGAGCGACGTGATCGACGCGGCGACGGACGTCACCGACGCGCCCCGCGATGTCGCGACGGACGTAGCCGACGTTTCGCTCGACGCGGCGACAGACGCAGCCGACGCGTCTCTCGACGGCGCGGCGGACGTCGCCGACGTTCTCACCGACGTCGCGACGGACGTCGCCGACGCGCCCCTCGTCTGCCCCACGGGTCGGTCGGCCTGCGGCGGCGCCTGCGTGACGGGACCCGTGAACCTCTACCGCGCCGACGGGAACGCCAACGACTCCGCCGGGTCGCGCAACGGCGCCGCCCCTCGTGGCGTCGGCTACGCGGCGGGGCGCTTCGGGCAGGCGTTCGTGTTCGGCGGCAACGGCGCCATGCAGTTCGTGGGCATCCCGCCCGAGGTCGGCGACTTCGGCGAGGGTGACTTCACCCTCTCGCTCTGGATCAACACCACCCGCGACGGAGACGTCTTCGCGAAGCGCCCGGCGACGTGCATGGCCCCGCTGCCCTTCATCGGCCTCGACGTGCGCGTCTTCGGCGACGGCCATCCCGGCGTCGATGTGTGGACGAGCGCCGACCACGTGCGGCTCGACAGCACGCTGCGCGTGACCGACGGGACGTGGCACCACGTGGCCGTCGTGCGCGCGGGCGCCGAGCTCGACCTCGCCGTCGACGGCGCCGTGATGGTGCGCAACCGCATCTCGGGCGCCATGAGCTACCCGCCCGGCTCACAGGGCTTCGTCGGCGTCGGGCCCTGCGTACCGACGGCCCCGGTCGGAGACGGCAGCGGAGACGGCACCAACTGGTTCACCGGAATGATCGACGAGATCGGCTTCTACCCGCGCGCGATGTCCGAGGGCGAGCTCCGCGACCGGGCTCTCGGGCTCTGCCGCCCGTAGCGATCGTCAGGCGAAGATCGTGTCGAGGTACTCGAGCAGCCTGTCGCCGTCGGCGGGCTGCGCGCGGTACGCGACGTGGCCGTCGGGGCGCACGAGGTAGAGGCACTCGGAGCGCGCGCCGTAGCGGTCGTGCAGCGCCCGGCTGGCGTCGGTGAGCACCGAACCCGCCCAGCGCGCGGCCTCGGGGGCGCGCTCGCGCGGCACCACGAGGTGCGTCGCGACGGCGTCGCCGCAGCGCTCGCGCACGCGGCGGGCGACGTCGGCGAGGCTGCGGTAGCCGCCCTCGGTGGCCGCCTCGCCGTCGAAGAGCAGCAGCGTGTGGCGCGTCGGGTCGAGCACTTCGAAGAGGCGCGCGGGCGACGCGCCCTCGGCGAAGGTGACGTCGGGCGCGCGGTCGCCGGGCTCGGGCGCCGCGGCGAAGGCCGTCCACGCGGCGAGGCTCGGCAGCTCGCTCTCGGCGTCGGGCATCACGTTCGCGCGCCACAGGGGCCTGCGGTGCTGCCCCACCACGGGGCTGCCGCGGTAGTTGCGGTCGAGCATCGAGGAGGTCTGCGAGATGCCCGCGCGCACGAAATCGAGGCGCGACGCGAGGGCCATGAAGCCGTTGCGCAGGCCCACGGCGAGCGGGTTGCGGAAGCGCACCACCTGGCCCGCGCCGCGCGTGGCCGCGTCGGTGCCGCGCAGCAGCTCGGCGGCCACGGGGCGGCGCTCGGCCTCGTACGAGTCGAGCAGGCTCGGGCGCGCGACGCCGCGCGTGACGAGGCTGAGCTTCCACGCGAGGTTGTGGGCGTCTTGAACGCCGGTGTTCATGCCCTGGCCGCCCGCGGGGCTGTGGATGTGCGCCGCGTCGCCCGCGAGGAACGCGCGCCCCACGCGGTAGCGCGACGCGAGGCGGTGGTGGATGCGGAAGCCGATGATCCACGTCGGGTCGCTCACCTTCGTGCCGGGGAGCTGCTCGTTCATCATCGTCTGGAAGGTCTCGAGCGTCGGGTCGCCGTCGGGCGCCTCGCCCGTGTACATCTTCAAGACCCTGTACCTGCCGTCCTTGAAGAAGGGGAAGCACGCCATGGGGCCGTCGGGCGCGAGGAACACCACGATCTCGTCGTCTTCGACGTGCCGCGCCCAGGTCACGCGGGCGTCGGCCTGCACGATCTTCTCCTCGTAGGGCGCGCCCTCGAACTCGACGCCGAGCGCGTGCCGCACCGCGCTGTGGGCGCCGTCGCAGCCCGCGACCCAGCGGGCCCGCACGGTCTCCTCGCGCCCGTCGGCGCGCGTGACCTTCGCCGACACGCCGCCCTCGTCCTGCGTGAACGACGCGAGCCGCGCCGAGCGCTCGACGGCGCCGCCCAGGTCGGCGAGGCGGCCGGTGAGCACCGCCTCGGTCTCGCGCTGCGAGATGCCGTGGATGTAGGGGTAGGGCGAGTCGACCTCGTCGAGCGCCACGTGGAGCACGCGCTTGCCGTCGGCGTAGGCGCTCACGCCGTGGATCACCTTCGAGCGCGCGGCGATCTCGTCGGCGACGCCGAGCGTCGCGAGCACCTCCATGGTGCGCGCGTGCACCACGGCGGCCTTCGAATAGCCCACCGGCGCGTCGAGCGCGTCGATGACGCGGCACGAGACGCCGTGCCGCAAGAGCTCACAGCCGAGGGTCAGGCCCACGGGGCCCGCACCCACCACGAGGACATCGGTGTCGACGGTCGTCATCGCGTACTCCCTCGCCGCGCGTCGGGGTCATCGGAGGGCCCGAGGCGGCCGTCGCCTCACCCGCCGATCGCATCCTTCGCACGGCGCGTGGGCGAGATCCACCACGAAGCGCGTCGGCGGATCCCCCTACGGGCGCGTCACGAGCGATCGCGTTGACGCGCCCACCGGGTACCACGCACCATCGCGCGCGAGGGACGCGGCGGTGATGAAACAGGTCTCGGTTACGGGAGCGCGCCTCGCGGCGTTGCTCGTCGCGCTCGCGGCGGCAGAGGGGTGCTCGGGGCGCCACGCCGAGGGCGTCTCGTGCGTGTTCAACGACGACTGCAGCGATCCGCTCATCTGCGCGGGAACGTTCTGCCGCGCGCAGTGCCGCACGAGCCGCGACTGCCCCACGGGGTGGGTGTGCAACAACGCGGGCGTGCCGGCCAAGCAGGTGTGCCTCCCGCCGCCCGCCGTCGTGCTCTGCGCCGCGGACGAGGACTGCCCCCAGGGGGCGACCTGCACCGCGGCGCACCAGTGCCGGTGGCGCTGCGCGCGCGACGCCGACTGCGCCGCGCGCCGGGCGAGCCTCACGTGCGTCGCGGGCAACGTGTGCAGCGAGCCCATGCTCGTGGTCGAGCTCCAGCTCCCCGCGGTCGATGCGAGCTTCGGCGACGCGACGAGCGACACCGCGCCCGACGTTGCGTCCGACGCGACGCCCGACATCGCGCCCGACATCGCGTCCGACATCGCGCCCGACATCGCGCCCGACGTGACGCCCGACGCGACGCCCGACGCGACGCCTCGATGCGCGCGTGATTTTCAGTGCGACGACGGCGTGTTCTGCAACGGCGCGGAGCGCTGCGACGCGACGGACCCCGCGGCCGACGGGCGCGGCTGCGCGCCGCCGTCGGGCCCGCGGTGCATGACGGGCCAGCGCTGCGACGAGCGCATGTCGCGCTGCCTGACGATGTGCGAGGTCACGCCCGACGCCGACGGCGACGGGTTCAACGCCGCCGCGTGCGGGGGCCCCGACTGCGACGACGCGAGGGCGAGCGTGCACCCCGGCGCGCCCGAGCTCTGCAACGGGCTCGACGACGACTGCGACCGCATGACCGACGAGGAGGGCGCGGCCCTGTGCTCGATCGCCTTCGCCACCGCGGCGTGCGCTGGCGGCGCGTGCGCGGTGGCGAGCTGCTCGCCGGGCTACGGCGACTGCGACGGCGTCGGCGCCAACGGCTGCGAGACGGCCCTCGCGACGAGCCCGCTCAACTGTGGTGCGTGCGGCCGCCTCTGCCCCGTCGCCGCGAGCGCCATGACCATGGCCTGCCGCGCGGGAGCGTGCGCGGTGGCGACGTGCCGACCGGGCTTCGCCGACTGCGACGGAGCCGGCGCCAACGGGTGCGAGCTCGACGCGCGCGCCGACGTCGCCAACTGCGGTCGCTGCGGCAACCGCTGCTCGCCGCGGCCCAATGCGACGGCCACCTGCGTCGACGGCGCCTGCGGCCTGGCGTGCGCCGCGGGCCGTGCCGACTGCGACCGCGACCCGGTCAACGGCTGCGAGGCCGACCTCACGAGCGACCGCGCGAACTGCGGCGCGTGCGGCGCGCGCTGCGACGTGGCGAGCGACGCGTGCGTCGCCGGGAGCTGCCTCGCGCAGCCCTTCGCGAGCACGGGCGCCGAGGGGCCCTACGCGCCCGCCGTGACGGGCGACGCGGGCGCGTCGGTCGTCGTGCTCCCCGCGGGCGTGCACCACTTCACGTCGGTGACGATCCCCGCGGGCGTCACCGTGGTCACCGACGGAGACGGCGTGCTCGAGCTGCGCGCGAGCGGCGACGTCGTCATCGACGGCACGATCGACGTGTCGGGCGGCGACGGCGGCAACGCGATTCGCAACACGACCGCGGCCTGCGGAGGCAACGGCGGCGGCGGCGCGACGGGCGCCGTGAACGCGCGCGGCGCGGCGGGCGTGTCGGGCGTGTGCGCGCCTGGCGG
>JBDHVF010000271.1:0-9420 GCA_039809605.1 Polyangiales bacterium
GCGGCCACGGGCTGCGGCGCGGGCGGCAGCACGGCGGGCTGCGGCGCCTCGGGCGAGAGCGTCGCGACGATGCGCACGTTGCCGTCGGAGGGCCCCTGCAAGATCGAGTAGGGCAGGTAGCCCGCGCGGCGCACGGTGAGCTGCCGGGGCATCGCGCGCACGGCCTCGTTCTCGACCGAGAGCTGGATGGGCGTGGTGCCGAGGCGTCGGTCGCCCTCGAGCACGTCGGCCCCCTGCGGGTACGAGTCGATCATGAGGGTGAAGTTGCGCTGCCCCTCGGGTGACTGCGCGGGCGGCAGGGCCTGCACCGAGGTCTGCATCGCGGGCTGCTTGAGCGCGAGCACGACGAACGCCACGACGATGAGCACGAGCCCCGCGCCGCCGACGGCGAACCCGAGCTTCGACTGGCCGGCGAGGTCGGCCTCGCGGCGCGTGAGCGAGGGCGACGCCTGCGGGCGCGCGGCGCTCTGCGCGGGCTGCGAGGGCGGCGGCGGCGCGTCGTCGGTGAGCACGACCTCCTCGTGCGAGCCCGAGGTGAGCATCACCTCGACGTCGTCGGGCGCGACGGGCAGGGGCGGGGGCGGCGCCCCGTGGCTCTCGCCGCTCGGCAGGTGCGCGGCGACGGCGAGCGGGGCCGAGTCGAGGGTGACCGAGGTCGACACGCCGAAGCCCGCGGTGAGGCCCATGGTCGACGCGCACTCGCGGAGCTGGCGGATGAACTCGTCCATGTTCGCGGGGCGCGCGTCGGGGCTCTTCTCGAGGCAGCGCCGGACGAAGTTCTCGATGGGCTCGGGCACGTCGACGTCGGGGTTGCGCTGCTTCATCGGCGGCACCGGGGTCTGCAGGTGCGCGATGAGGATCTGCACGCTCTTGTCGGACTCGAACGGCACCTTGCCGCAGAGCATCTGGTAGAGCATCACGCCGAGGGAGTAGACGTCGGTGCGGTGGTCGACCTTGCCGTGGGCGATCTGCTCGGGGGACATGTACCGCGGCGAGCCGAGGAAGGAGCCCTGCTGGGTGAGCTCCTCGGAGTCGTCGCTGAGCACCTTGCCGAGGCCGAAGTCGAGGATCTTCACGATCTCGACGCCGTCTTCGTCGGGCACGAGCATCACGTTCGAGGGCTTCATGTCGCGGTGCACGACGCCGTGCTTGTGGGCCTCTCGCAAGCCGCGCGCGAGCTGCCGCGCGACGCCGAGGGCCTCGGGCGGCGTGAGCCAGCCGCGCGATCGAAGGCGCCGGTGGAGCGTCTCGCCGGGGAGGAACTCCATCGCCATGAAGAAGCGGTCGGCCTCGAGGCCGTCGATGCGGCCGTAGTCGAAGACCGTGACGATGTTCGGGTGCTGCAAGCGCGAGAGGATCGACGCCTCGAGGAAGAAGCGCTTCTGGAACGCCGGGTCTCGGAGGTTCGCCGTGTACGCCGGGTTGAGCACCTTGATGGCGACCGGGCGCGCGAGCACGAGCTGCTCGCCGCGGTAGATCGTGCCCATGCCCCCGACCGCGATCGCCTGGGTGATCTTGAACTTCTGGTTGATCACCATCCCCAGCAACGGGTCCGAGTCGTTGTCGGGCAGTGCGTCCGCGACCTTCTCTGCGGTGTTCATGTTCACGCCTTGTCGTCTCTGGGGAAGCTCTGTCTCCGACCGCGCGACGGGCACGGACGTAGGGCTTTTCACACTCTACCGCGATTTTCTGCCGAGCTGTTGTACATCAGCCACGGGACGGGTGCTTTGCTCGACGCGGCGCGCTCGCGTAGGGTACGCGACCCCGGCGCCCCCGCGGCAACTTCGCGGCAGCGCCGACGACCCGCCCATTCGGATCTTGCCCCTCGGGCCCACGGACGAGCATACTGCTGCCCCCGGGAAGCGATGACGCAGCACTTCGTTCGGTGCCCGCACTGCGGCCTTCCACACTCCGCCGACACGGTCATGTGCCCGGTTCATCGTGTGCCCGTCAACGCTCGCACGTCGAGCGTGGTGCCGCCGGCGCCGCGGTCCCCGTCGATGCGCCCGTCTGCGCCGCAGGGCGCCGCCGCGCAGGCGACGCCGAGCGTGCGGCCCCCGCCGTTGCCCTCGGCGCAGGCCGCGCCGCAGCCCGCCGCGCGCCCGCCCCGCTTACGCGCGTCGACGTTCTCGGGCCCGCCGATGCACTCGCAGCAGTTCGGCCCCACGCAGCCGTCGCCCGCGGCCGCGCCTCCGGCCGACAACCGCGCCGCGGTCCGCTGGCCGCCGAGCGCGGTGGCGATCCCCTTCGGCGAGCGCGACGACGCGCACGCGCTCCCGCGGCCCACCTCCGACGCGCCCCTGGTCGGTCAGCTCATCGACAACCGCTACCGGATCTTCGGCGTGATCGCCAAGGGCGGCATGGGCGTGGTGTACGACGGCATCCACGTCGGGCTCGCGCGGCCGGTGGCCGTGAAGACCCTGCACGCCCGCTACGCCAACGACAAGGTCGCCCTCGCGCGCTTTCAGAACGAGGCCGCGGTGGTGGGGCGCTTCGGGCACAAGAACATCGTCGAGGTGCACGACATGGGCATGCTCGACGACAACACGCCCTACCTCGTGATGGAGCGCCTCGAGGGCGAGACCGTCACGCAGCGCCTCCAGCGCGAGCGCCCGCTGCGCGTCGAGACGGCGATCGACATCTCGATCGAGGTGCTCAACGCGCTGATCGTGACGCACAACGCGGGCATCCTGCACCGCGACCTCAAGCCCGACAACGTCTTCATCGCGCGCACCGACGACGGCAACCGGGTGAAGGTGCTCGACTTCGGCATCTCGAAGTTCGTCACGCAGGAGATGTCGAAGAGCGCCCTCACCCGCAACGGCTTCGTGATGGGCACGCCGGCGTACATGGCGCCCGAGCAGGCCACGGGCGACGCGCACCTCGACGGGCGGGCCGACCTCTACTCGTTGGGCATGATCCTCTACGAGATGCTCACGGGACGTCTGCCCTACAAGGCCAACACGCCCGCGGCGCTGCTCGGCGAGATCATGCGCGTGACGCCCCTCACGCCGCGCATGCACCGGCCCGAGATCCACGCCGACCTCGACGCGCTCGTGATGCGCGCGTTGCACCGCGACCGCGAGCAGCGCTTCCCCGACGCGCCGTCGATGATGCGCGCGCTCCAGGCGGTGCGTGGCCCCGCGGTCGCGATGGCCCAGGCCGCCGAGGCGCGCTACCAGTCGACGCCTTCGAAGCGCCCGCCCACGCCGCCGCCCAACCTCGACGCGCACGACACCGACAGCCAGCAGGTCGAGCTCTTCGACCGCGACAGCCTCGACAGCATCGTGCCGCGGCCGCCCAAGCTGCCCGACCTGAAGTAACGGGTGCCACCGATGCGCTGCCGCCCCGCGCTGCTGGCCGTGCTCCTCGCGGCGTGCGGCTCGCGCACGGAGCTGCTCGTGGGCGACGCCGGAGCGCCCGACGTGATCGACGTGATCGATGCGCCCGACGTGATCGACGCGCCCGATGTGGTCGACGTGGTCGACGTGATCGACGCGCCCGACGTGATCGACGCGCCCGACGTGATCGACGCGCCCGACGTGATCGACGCGCCCGACGTGATCGACGCGCCCGCGGATCGCCCGCCGCCCGACGTGCCCGTCGCGCGCTGCGGCGACGGCGTGCGCGAGGGCGCCGAGGAGTGCGACCTCGGCTCGCGCAACGCGCTCCTGCCCGCGTTCGCGCTGTCGCAGCCGGGGCGCCCCGAGGTGGCCGTCGCGCCCGTCGTGCGGCGGAGCACGGCGGCGGCGTACTACGACTACCGCTCGGCGAGCGCGCACACGGGCTTCGAACTGCCCGGCGTGGCGAACGTGTTCCTCTACGTGAACCCGGCCGACAACGACCTGGCGCTGTTCTTCGTCGCGGGGCGCGACAGCGACCTCAGGCTCCCGCCCGACCAGCCCGACGCCGAGATGGAGGTCTTCTTCCGCGGCGTGCCCTTCGCCGCGACCATCGCGGTCTCCGACGACGGCGGCGAGCTCACGCGCATCTCGGCCTCCGACGCGCGCGGGCGGTGGTCGTTCCAGAACAACTCCGACGGCGGGGTGTTCGCCCACATGCCGTGGGACTCGTCGTGGCGCGTGGTGATCGAGGGCGCCTACCGCGCGGGCGTGACCTCGTCGCGCTACGTCGACGGCGACGGGCGCTTCAGGCCCCTCGCGCTGCGCGACGCCGTGGTGATCGAGCACCGCTCGGGGCGCTCGCCGTGCCGCCCCGACTGCCGCGCGCCCCGCTGCGGCGACGGCTTCGTCGACGGCGGCGAGCGCTGCGACGACGGCAACACGCGCTCGGGCGACGGCTGCGCCGCGGACTGCCAGCGCTTCGAGTAGGCGGTCAGTCTGCGCCCGCGTCGCCCTGCGACGAGGCGTCATCTACGTCTTCGGCGGCCCCGTCGCTCGCGCCGTCGCTCGCGCCGTCGCTCGCGGCGTCGCGCGAGGCGTCGGTCACGGGAGGCCCCGCGTCGCCGCAGCGGCAGACGCCTTCGTAGACCATGTTCACGCAGAAGTCGCGGCCCGTCTCGCCGGCGTCGCACTCGCACGGGCGGAACTGGCCCGCGCGGCAGGTCGAGCCGCGCTCGTCGACCACGTCGACCGTGGGCACGTCGACGTTGGTCACGCCGTCGATCGGGACGGGCGGGCGGTCGTTCGAGAACACCGGGCGCGCGTCGTCGGGGGCGGGCGCCTCCTCCTCACACGCGGCGAGGGCGGTCACGGCGAGGCAGAGGAGCGTAGGGAGAGAAGTGCGCATGGCCGCGGAGGTTGCCAGAGCCACGGCGCGCGTGTCGAGTCAGCGCGGGATCTTGCGGCGCAGCGTGTTGCGCCCGACGCGGAGCGTGCGCGCCGCGAGGCTCTGGTTGTCACCGCACGCGCGCAGCGTGGCCTCGACGTAGCGGCGCTCGACCTCGTCGAGGGCGAGGCCGAGCGGCAGCACCACGCCCTCGACCGGGCCCGCGGCCTCGCGCGCGACGACCTCACGCGCCGCGGCGGGCACGAGCCCGAGGTGCTCGGGGGCGATCGAGGCGCCCGCGCAGAGCACCACGGCGCGCTCGACGGCGTGCTCGAGCTCGCGCACGTTGCCCGGCCACGGGTGCGCGCGCAGGGCCGCGACCGCCTCGCGCGAGAGGCGCATCCCCGCGCGCCCGTGGCGCCGGGTGTAGAGCACGAGGAAGTGCTCGGCGAGCGCCTCGACCTCGTCGCCGCCGCGCTCGCGCAGGGGCGCGACGGTGATCTCGACCACGCGCAGGCGGTAGTAGAGGTCCTGCCTGAAGCGCCCGGCGGCCACGAGCGCCGCGAGGTCGCGGTGCGTGGCGGCGATCACCCGCGCGTCGGCGCGCAGCGTCGCGCGGCCGCCCACGCGTTCGAAGGTGCGCTCTTGCAGAAAGCGCAGGAGCCGCGCCTGCGAGGCCAGCGGGAGCTCGCCCACCTCGTCGAGAAAGAGCGTCCCCCCGTCGGCCGCTTCGACCTTGCCCTGCACGCGGCGGTCGGCGCCGGTGAAGCTCCCGCGCTCGTGGCCGAAGAGCTCGCTCTCGACCAGCGAGTCGGGCAGCGTGGTGCAGTCGACGGTGACGAAGGGCCCCTCGCGCCGCCGCCCGTTGGCGTGCACCGCCCGCGCGAACAGGCCCTTGCCCGTGCCCGTCTCGCCGCCGAGGAGCACCGTCGCGTCGACGGCCGCGGCGCGCGCGACCTGCTCGTACGCCCGCCGCATCGGCGCGCTCGACCCGACGATGTGGTTGAAGACCCCGCGCACGCTCACGCCGCGCGCGGTGCCGTCGCCCGGCCGCAGCGTCGTGCGGTCGAAGGCCAGCGCGACCTGCCCCGCGAGGGTTTGCAGAAACGCCTCGTCCTCGCGGGTGAAGGCCCCCTCGCGCTTGTTGAGCACCTGGAGCACGCCGCGGATCGCGCGGCCCCCGTCGCGCACCGGCACCGAGAGCAGCGTGCGCGTGACGAAGCCCGTCTCGCGGTCGACGCCCGCGAAGTGCCGCGGGTCGCGCGACGCGTCGGAGAGGTTCGCCGTGCGCCCCGTCTCGGCCACCCAGCCCGCGATCCCCTGCCCCGGCGGCAGCCGGATCTCGGGGAGCTCGGGCAGGTCGGCGATGCGCGAGCGGAGCTCACCCGTCGCGGCGTCGACGAGCCACACCGTGGCCCGCTCGGCGCGCATGGCCCGCGCGATGCGCGCCCCCATCGCGCCGAGGAGCGCGTCGAGGTCGACCTCCTGCGCGAGCTCCGCGCCCAGGTCGAGCAGCAGCGAGAGCTTGTGTTCGCGCTCGATCACCGGGTCCGAGGCTAGCACGGCGCCCCTCGCCCACGGTCACGCCGCGCGCGCCGACCCGGCGGCCGAGCCCACGGTGACCACGGCGCCCTCGCGCGCCGCGACGGTGTCGGCGAACCCGGCCCGCGCGAGCGCCTCGATCTCGGCAACGCCCTCGTCGGTGCGCGACGGGTCGTGGTGAAAGAGCACGAGCCGCCCGACGCCCGCGGCGCGCGCGAGCTCCACGGCGGCCTCCCAGGTCGAGTGGCCCCAGCCCACGCGGCTCGCGCCCCCCTCGCCCGCGTACTCCGTCGGGAGGTACTGCGCGTCGTAGATGAGCACGTCGGCGCCGCGCGCGAGCGACGCGAGGCGCGGGTCGACGCAGCGGTAGTGCTCGGTGTCGGTCGCGTACACCACCGACGCGCCGCGGTGCTCGATGCGGTAGGCGTACACCTGGTCGGGGTGGTTGGCGCGAACCGCCGTCACCTCGGCCTCGCCCGCCACGAAGCGCTGGCGGTCGCGCACCTCGAGGTAGCTCAGCGACGCGGGCAGGTCGCCGAGGTCCACGGGGAAGGTCGGCGCGCTCATCTGCCGCCGCAGCACCTCGCGCGCGGGCGTGCCGTTCGCGCCCGTCACCACGTGCACCCGCGTGCCCGGCGCGTAGAGCGGCGCGAAGAAGGGCAGCCCTTGGATGTGGTCCCAGTGCACGTGCGAGAGCAGCAGGGTCACGTCGACGTTGCCCTGCTTCATGAGCTCGTTGCCGAGGCGGCGCAGCCCCGTGCCCGCGTCGAGCACGATGCGCGACGCGCCCGCGATCACCTCGACGCACGACGTGTTGCCGCCCACCCCCGCGGTCTCGGGCCCCGGCGTCGCGATGCTCCCTCGCACCCCCCAGAAACGCACGATCATCGACATGGCTCGTCCTCCATCGGGCGCCGTCACCGCCGCGCCCGACGGGGCCATGAGCACCCCGCGGGCCACGCCGTTCACCCTTGAAATACGGGGGTTGCGCGCGGCGAGCGCCTGCGCCAGAACGGAGCGCTGCGCCGCCGTGGAGCAGCGCCCGGACGGCGCAGCGGCGGGCCACGGGCGCCGACCTGTACTATGTACGCCACGCCATGAGCACGATCCGCATCGCGCACCTCTCGGACCCGCACATCCTCGACCTGACGGGCGTGCGCACGTCGCAGCTCGTGCTGAACAAGCGCATCACGGGCTGGGCGAACCTCAAGCTCAAGCGGGGATCGCACCACAAGCCCTGGGTCGTCGAGGCCATGATGGACGACCTCGCGGCCCGCCGCGTCGACCACGTGGTCGTCACGGGCGACCTCACCAACCTCGCGCTCGAGCCCGAGTTCGAGCGCGCGCGGGCCGTGCTCGAGCGCATGGGCTACGGGCCCGACGAGGTGAGCGTGGTGCCCGGCAACCACGACCTCTACACCCACGGCGCCCTGCGCGCGCAGCGCTTCGCGAAGTGCTTCGCGAGGTACATCACCAGCGACCTCGACGTGGGGGGCGCGCGGCACCCGTCGGGGCCCTTTCCGTTCGTGCGGCTGCGCGGGCCCGCGGCGATCATCGGGCTCTCGACCGCGGTGCCCCGGCCGCCCATCGTGGCCTCGGGCTGGGCGGGCCCGTCGCAGCTCGAGGCCCTCGCGCGGCTGCTCGAGCACCCCGAGGTGCGCGCGCGCACGCCGGTCATTCTCACGCACCACCCCATCACCAACCCTCGGAGCGCGCTCGCCAGCGCGCTGCGCGGGTGGCCCGAGGCCGACGCGCTGCGCCGCGTGCTCGGCGCGGTGCGCGAGTCGCTCGCGCTGCACGGGCACCTGCACCACCGCGTGCACGAGGTGATCGAGGCCGAGGGGGGCGGGCGCATCCACCGCCTCGGGGCCACGAGCGCGTCGCTGCTGCACCAGCACCCCGACGCGATGTCGGGCTACAACGTCTACGAGCTCTCGTCGGGCGAGGGGCTCTCGCGCGCGTCGGCCCGGGTCTGGAGCCCCTCGACGCGCGGCTTCGAAGACGCCGAGGTTCCGCCCCTGCGCGCTTGACGGGGCGCGCGGTCTCGCGTGGAGTCTCGGTCGACGTGGACGCCCCCGACCGGAGCCCGACGCGCGACCCGGGTCGCCCCGAGTTCCCGCAGGTATTCGGGCGGTACACCATCCTGGGGCGCCTCGGGAGCGGCGGCATGGCCGACGCGATGCTCGCGGTGCTCCAGGGGCCCATGGGCTTTCAGAAGCCCGTGGTGATCAAGCGCATGCACGCGTCGCTCGGGCGCGACAGCCATTTCGTGAAGATGTTCCTCGACGAGGCGCGGCTCGCGGCGCGGCTCGGGCACCCCAACGTGGTCGCCACGAGCGAGGTCGGCGAGTGCGACGGGCACTTCTTCATCGCGATGGACTACCTCGAGGGCGTCTCCCTCGACCGCATCGCGCGGAGGTACATCCACGACGGGCAGCCGGTGCCGATGGGGCTGCTCCTCCGGGTGCTCTGCGACTGCCTCGACGGGCTGCACTACGCCCACGAGCTGCGCGACTACGACGGCTCGCCGCTCGGGGTCGTGCACCGCGACGTGACCCCGTCGAACCTCTTCGTCACGTCGAGCGGCGTCGCCAAGGTGCTCGACTTCGGCATCGCCAAGGCCGCCACGCAGGACGAGGCCACGCGCACCGGGATGCTCAAGGGCAAGCTGGCGTACATGTCCCCCGAGCAGTTCTACGACGCGCCCATCGACCGCCGCTCCGACGTGTGGTCGATGGGCGTCGTCGTGTGGGAGATGGTCACGGGCCGCAGGCTCTTCAAGGGCTCCAACGACGCGCAGACCTACCGCAACATCGCGGGCGCCGCGGTGCCGCCCGTGGGCACCTACCGCCGCGACGCGCCCGTCGAGCTCGACGACGTGATCGCCCGCGCCCTCGCGCGCGACCGCGCGCAGCGCTTCGCCACCGCCGAAGAGATGCGCCGCGCGCTCGACGAGGTGCTCCGCGCGCGCCTCGGCGGCACCTCGCACGCCGACGTGGCCGCCGAGGTGCGCGGCCGCTTCGACGACACGCTCGAGGAGAGCCGCCGCGCGCTCCGGGAGTTCATGCAGCGCCCCGCGGCGCCCGCCCGCGAGGTCGCGTACGACGACGACGACCCCACGCACATCGCCACGCGCGCCGGCGCCCCCCT
>JBDHVF010000272.1:0-9394 GCA_039809605.1 Polyangiales bacterium
TCACCTCGTCTCAATACGCTCAGCCACGCCCTCGCTCCGCGGGGGCGGGGCGCGCGGCAGCGGGGGTGGGGGCTCCGAGAAGGGGCGCCGCTCCGCGAGTGGGCGACACGTCGCACACGCGAAGGCGGCCGGATTGACCTGCGGTTGATATGAGGGGGCCAACGCCCCCGCTACCCCGGCGCGCGCGAGACGCCTTCCTACAAGCCGTTTGCGCCCCATTTCGCCGCCTATGCGCCCGTCCCGCCCCGCCCTGACCCACCTCGCCCGCCTCCCCCCGCACGCTTCGCGCGTCGCGGGGCTACCTCTCTCGCACATGGGTCCGCATGTTCTCCCTTCCAACGGAGGGAGTCGACCCATGGCCCACGCATTCGAAGACGTGAACCGCTACTTTCAGCGCGCCGCGACGCTGCTGAAGCTCTCGCCCGAGGTGTCGCGTCAGCTCATGACGCCGCACCGCGAGATCAAGGTCGAGTGTACGGTGCGCATGGACGACGGCCGCGTGGGCACCTTCACGGGCTACCGCGTGCAGCACGACAACTCCCGCGGTCCCTTCAAGGGCGGCCTGCGGTTTCACCCCGACGTCGACCTCGACGAGGTGCGCGCGCTCGCGTCGCTCATGACCTGGAAGACCGCCGTGGTGGGCATCCCCTTCGGGGGCGCCAAGGGCGGCGTGTCGGTCGACCCCGCGACGCTCTCGGCGGGCGAGCTCGAGCGCCTCACCCGGAGCTTCGTCTCGGGCATCCACGACCTCATCGGCGACATGGTCGACATCCCCGCGCCCGACGTGAACACCAACGCGCAGGTGATGGCGTGGATCATGGACGCGTACGCGCGCATCCACGGCTTTCACCCCGGCGTGGTGACGGGCAAGCCCGTGGACCTCTTCGGCTCCGTGGGCCGCGACGAGGCCACCGGGCGCGGCGTGATCATCACCATCGAGGAGCACCTCAAGGGCCTGGGCCGCGCGCTCCGTGACGCGACGTACGTGGTGCAGGGCTTCGGCAACGTGGGCGGCCACACGGCGCGCCTCCTCCACGCCGCGGGCGCCCGCGTGGTGGGCATCGGCGACCACACGGGGGCCTACTACGACCCCGCGGGCATCGACGTGCCCGCCGCGCTCGCGTGGGCGTCGACGCAACGCTCGCTCTCGGGCTGGGCGGGGCCCGCGATCCCCTCGCAGTCGCTGCTCACGCGTCCGTGCGACGTGCTGATCCCCGCGGCGCTCGGCGGGGTGATCGTGCCCGAGGTCGCGCGCGAGGTGCGGTGCTCGATCGTCGCCGAGGGCGCGAACGCCCCCACGACCCCCGAGGCCGACGCGGTGCTGGCCGAGCGCGGCGTGACGGTGCTGCCCGACATCCTCGCGAACGCGGGCGGCGTCACCGTGAGCTACTTCGAGTGGGTGCAGAACGTTCAGCAGTTCGCGTGGGACGAGGCCCGCGTGCGCGCCGAGCTCGAGCGCATCATGCGCGGCGCCTACGCGTCGCTCGCCGAGACGGCGCGGGCGCACCGCGTCGACCTTCGCACGGCCGCCTACGCCGTCGCCATCGAGCGCGTCGCCCGCGCCACGTCCCTCCGCGGCGTCTGAACGCCCTGCATTCCCCCCGTCAGCCCTTGCGCGACGAGCTCGTCTTGCGCCCGCCCTTCGCGCTCGCGCGCTTCGCCGGCCCGCGCTTCGCCGCCGTGCGCTTCGCGCTCGTGCTCGTGCGCTTCGCCGTCGCGCGCTTCGCGGTGGGGCGCTTGGCGGCCGAGCGCTTCGTGCTCGTGCGCTTCGCCGTGGCGCGCCTGGCCGTCGCGCGCTTCGCGGTGGGGCGCTTGGCAGCCGAGCGCTTCGTGCTCGTGCGCTTGGCCGTCGCGCGCTTCGCGGCGGGGCGCTTGGCGGCCGAGCGCTTCGCCGTCGTGCGCTTCGCGGTCGCGCGCTTGGCGGCGGCGCGCTTCTTCGGCGAGGTGCGCTTGCTGGTCTTGGTGGTGGTGGTCGCCTTGCGGCCCGACGCGCTGGGGTTCTTCGACTTGTCTCCACGAGGCATGGGAGTGCTCCTTTTAGGAGTTGAGGGGACTGCGACGGATCAGCCGCCGCCGAGGTCGACGTGCGTGTGCTGCTCGGAGTCGGTGGTCGGAGGCTCCCCCGTGAGCAGCGCCTTGGCCGCGTCGAAGAGGAACCGCAGCCCGCGGGCGCCCGAGACGTCCCAGAGCTCGGCCTCCTCGGGGTGAAACACCAGGAGGCAGAGGTTCGGGTCGTTCATGCCCTCGGGGAAGTAGACCTTGAACGCCGGCCGCCACACCTGCTCGATGCGCTGCCGGTCGTGCACGACCTCGGAGCGCCCGCGCAGCGACAGGAAGGTCGTGCGCGACTGGGCCACCACGAGGCCGAGCGGCGTGTTGCCCGCGGCGTCGACCTTCGCCGTCGCCGCGCTCGTCACGAACGTGAGCGAGCAGTCGTCGCCGAGGTCGGCCACGCGCATCGGGCGGGCGCTCAGCGCCGCGCCAGGCCCCTCGCCCTCGAGCGTGACGACCATCACGTTCTCGAAGCCCTCGAGGAGCTGGTGCACGTGGTCGCGGTCGGCCAGCAGGCGCACCGACGTCGTCGCGCGCCGCTTGCGGGGCGACGTCTTCGACGTGCGCGCAGCCGTGCGCTTGCCGCGCGTCGCCGCGGTCTTGCCCCGCGCCGTCGCGCCCTTGCCGCGCGCCGCGGTGGCCTTGCTTCGTGACGTCTTCGCCTTGCGGGTGTTCGTGCGCTTCATGAGCGGCGGCGCACTTCACGTAGTGTGCCCGCGTCACGAGTCACGCCCCGCTTCATCGCGAAGTGTCTTCGCTCAAGCGCTCTCCCGCGTTGCGCGACGAGCGCGAGGGTGGCAATCGTGCGCACGATCGCTCGTGACGTCTCGCCACAGCGTGGCGCACATGCCGGAGCTCCTTGACGCTTCGCGGCGCTCGCGCACCGCGTCGCGTGCGCCTCCGCTCGGCACCCTCTCTGCACTGGCCGCGTCTCGTCACGCGCGGAGACGGCCTCCACCTCCCGAACGATGGAGAAGTACTGATGAACATCCAGGACATCAAGTCGGACCTCGCCGGCATGGCCCGGCACGCACTCGACCAGGTGGGCGACACGTTCGAACACGGTCGAGAGGCGATCGAAGACACCGCCGAGGCGAGCGCCTCCAAGGTCGAGGACATCCTCGAGACCAGCTCGAGCAGGCTGCGCACGCTCGCGAGCGTGGTGGGCACGTACGCGTCGCTCAAGACCCTCGCGTCGGCGCTCGACTTCGAGAACCCCACGCGCCGCGTGCTCCGCGCGGTCGGCCTGCAGCGCCGGCCGAGCACCTTCTCGCAGGTGCTCACGGGCCTGGGGATCTTCACCGCGGGCGCCGCGGTCGGCGCCGGCGTCGCGCTGCTGCTCGCCCCGCAGGACGGCCGCCAGACGCGCGAGCAGCTCAACCGCCGCTACCAGTCGCTGCGCAAGAACGCCGAGGGCATGGTGCGCGACGTCGAGACCCGCGCGCGCGACGCCGCCCACAACGTCGAGGAGAGCGCCTCGAACGCCATTCACAACGTCACCGCGAGCACCCGCGGCGCGTCCTCGGGCCCCGAGGAGATCCCCACCAGCCGCTCGCGCACCCGCGCGCCCGGCGGCGTGTCGCACCGCACCCCCCGCTGAAGCGAAGCCTCGACGCCACCCCCTGCCGCGGATGCGCGCATCCGCGGCGAGGGGGTGCCGAACGCTCTCCGCGCAGACGCGCGCACCCGCGGCAGGGGGCGAAGTGCTCTCCCCGCGGACGCGCGCATCCGCGGCAGGGAGCGCGCGCGCGCTGCTCCCTGCCGCGGCGGACGCTCACGCTGTCAGATCTGGCTCGGGCGATTGCCCTCGATGCGGTCCTGGCTCACGCGGTCCTGGCTCGGGCGGTTGCCCTGCGCCTGCTGCGAGCCCTGCTGGCTCTGCTGGCGGAGCATGTCCTGCTTCTGCTGCGGGTCGCGCACGGTCTGACCCTGCCCCTGCTGCACGTTCTGCTGCGAGCCCTGCTGCACGTTCTGCTTCGAGCCGTAGCCCTGCTGCTGCTGCTGCTTGCCCGACGCGCCCTGCGACGCGTTCATCTCGCGCCCGAGCTCCTGGTCGCTGCCGCGGCCCTGCATGCCCTGCGTGCGAGCGTCGCCGCGGTCGGGCGCCGACTGCTGCACGTTCCCGCGGTCGGGGCTCTGCTTCTGCGACGGGTTGAAGCCCTGCTGGTTCTGCTTGTTCTCGTTCGCCATGGTGCACGTCCTTTCGTACGCGCCGTCACGAGTCGCTGGCGCGCTTCGGCTCCGCGAGTCGCCGCCGTCACGACGACCGCCGCGCGCCCCTCCGCCGTCACGGCGAAGGGACACCATCGGGCGATTGCGTCGCGTGAGCGCGAGCCGCGGACCCGGGAGCACCCAGGTGCAAGCGCACGGCCAGCGCAGCGCAACGCGCGCGTCTCGCGGCACTTCGGGCGTCTCGAGGCGCTGCGCTGAAAGGCTTTTGCGAAAGGCATTCGCGAGCCGTGGCAGGAATGTGGCGGCCGTGGCGGCCCACCCCGCGCACCTCGCTCACGGCGAGTGCACGAGGACGAGGATCGCGAAGGCGGTGAGAAGCGTGGCGACGAAGAGCACGACCGTGCCCAGGTGGGCCCTCACCCACGAGGGCCGATCGAGGTCGGCGTCGCCGCGGTTCGGGACGTTCACGAGATCGTGCAGGGGAGAATCGACGTGAGCCATGGGAGTTACCGCTCCTCCGCGGGGTCGCGCCGGGGCGCCCGCGACGCAGAGCGTGCAGCCGACGGGCCGTCAGGAGCGCGGGCCGCGGCCCTCGTAGTCGCGCTCGTGCTCGCGGTGGCCGTCGAGCACGAACGAGAGCTTGGCCGTGATGCGGTACTGCGTGATGCGCCCGTCGCGCACGACGGCCTGCATGTCCTTGATGTAGATCGACCGGATGTTGCGCACCGACCTCGAGGCCTCCTCGACGGCGCGCTGCGCGGCGTCCTCCCACCCGCGCTCGGACTGCGCGAGCACCTCGATCACCTTCACCACGGCGTCGCTGGCGTCCTCGCGCTCGATACGGTCGTCCTGGCGCCCGCCGCGCCACTGCGGCTCGTACCGCTGCATCGACCCGCGGAACTCCTGCCCGCCCTCGTCGCGCCAGCCCCGCGTCCCCCGGCCGCGGTACTCCTCGACGTTGCCGCGCGAACCCATGTCGTAGCCCCGTTCGTGCTCGCTCTGATATCGCATCGTGATCCCTCCGGCGGCGCCCTCGCCGCGCGCGCCGCGCTGCATCGCCCGTTCCCTGCGACGTTGCGACGGAGCGCCAGCGCCGCGCCCGCGTCTCCGCGGCCTCTCTCGCGCGCCCTGCGCCGCCGGCCGAAGAGACGGAGCGCCGCCCCGGCGTTGCCCCCGTGGCGCGCCGCGACACTGGTCGCATTGCCGTCGCGCGGCCGCTACACGTTGATGTGCTCGCGCAGGTGGCGCTTCACCTCGTCGACGGGCGCGTTGGTGAGCTCGTGGTTGACGCTCGCGGTGACCGTGGCCGCCGTCTGCGCGTCGAGCGCGTCGCGCAGCAGCCCCAGAAAGCGCGGCTCGGCCATGAGAATGAGCCGGTCGTACGCGTGCGCGTTGCGGCCGTCGGCGAGCGTCGCGGCGAGCGTCCGGGCGAAGTCCTCGGCCTCCTTGCGCACGGGGTCGACCTCGGGGCCCGCGCCGCTGCGGTGCGCGCTCGTCTCGAACTTGCGGCCCGGCTTGTCGGTCCAGATCTCACGGTTCTGAAGGCGCCCCTGGGGGTGGTCGACCTCGCGCACCAGCGAGAGCGTGCCCGGCGTGGTGTGCTCGTAGAGCTTGGCGCCGCCGCGGTGCGCGGCCAGGATCCAGGTCTTCTTCATCGCGTGTCGCTCCTTCGCGGTCGGCGTTGCAACGCGACGACCAGCGATCGCGAGCGCCTTCCCCGCGCTCGCCAGCCCATAGAGCGCGGAGCCCGCGGTCGCCAGCCCCCGCGCGCGGCGGCGTCTCACGCGTGAGACGGCCGACGCACCGCTGCGACGACGGCGCGGCCCGTGATCGCGCGAGAGCGCTTGTTTTCAAGCGGTTTCGCGCGATCCACGGGGGCGGCACGGGCGCTGCTCAAGGGGGTCTCGTGCGGCAACGGCGCGGCCCTCGGGGGCGCTCGCCGCCGCGCAAGGAGACGTGTGCCCATGCGTGTACCCGCGATCGTCTATGCGTTCCCCCTCGCGCTCGCCACCGGCTGCCTGGGCGCGTCCCCCGAGGATTCGTCCGAGCCCGTCGAGAGCGCCTCCGAGGCGATCTCGGCCTCGACGTGGTCCACCGTCGCCAGCGTGGCGACGCGCTCGTCGCCCGCGCTGCGCTCGCTCAACGGCGCGCTGCACCTCGTGGCCGTCGGCACCACGGGCACGCTCCGGCACGCGACCACCGTCACCTCCGCCGCCGGCTGGACCGCCCCCGTCGACGCCGGGCGCCCGAGCGCGACGGCGCTCGCCACCGACACCGCCCCGGTGCTCCTCAGCGACGGCACGACGCTCTACGCCTTCGCGCGCGGCGCCGACAACAACCTCTACCGCGCGTCGCGCCCGAACGGGGCCTCGTGGTCGTCGTGGACGGCGCTCACCGCCCACGGCCGCGTCACGGGCCGCGTCTCGGTGGCCTTCTCGCGCTATGCGATCGTCGTCAACGGCGAGCCCGGCCCCAGCGTGCTCGTCACCCACTGCCTCTACGCCGCGCCGTCGGGCACCACCGAGTACGCGCGCTTCGAGAACGGCTCGCTCGTCGCGTCGAGCGCGTTCGCGGGCTTCGACGAGGGCGTCGTCGCCACCATCGGCGCCACCGAGGCCTTCGTCTTTCTGCGCGGGCGCCAGTCCATGGCCGCGTACCGCGCCACGCGCACGTCGTCGGGCTGGGGGTGGACCGCCGCCGGCACGCGCGGCACCTTCGGCACGCTCGGGCGCCTCTACGACCTCTCCGACGCGGCCTTCTTCGCGGGCGCGTTTCACGTCGTCTACAGCTACCGCACGCAGCTCCTGCCCGACTACAACACCGTGTACCGCACGGCCCACGCGCGCTTCGTGCCGGGCCAGAGCGACGACCTGTTCTCGCGCGTGGTCACCACCTTCGTGCCCTCGGGCGACCCCGACACGGCGGGCGTCACCGCCACGGGGCGCCAGGTGCCCGAGGCCACCCTCGCGGTCTACCGCAACAAGCTCGTGGCCGCGTACCGCATGCCCGACGGCTCCGTGCGCTACGCCCGCTGGGACAACGCCGACCCCACCGCCCCGTGGGTCGGCAACGCCCGCGTCGCGAGCGGCACGAGCCACCGCCGCCCCGCGCTCGCGCCCTACAACGGCCGCCCCGCCGTGAGCGACTACGGCGCGTCGAACTACGGCGACGACCTCTTCGCCGCGGGCGTCGACGCCACGTACGCCACGGCGCGCGCCGTCGACTTCAGCCGCGCGATCTACAAGGTCGACGTGGGCGCGCAGTTCGCGCTCTACACCTCGAACAGCGACAACCTCGACCCCGTGTGCCGCGACCAGAGCGAGGCCGGCGCGCCCACGGCCGTCTCCGTCGCCTCCGAGGACAGGCCCTACCTCTCCGAGCTCGGCTTCGCGCTCTGGGCGCTGCCCTCGTGGTTCGCCGACGGGCTCTGGCAGGAGCAGGCGCAGCGCTTCTGCGCCACGCTCCCCTCGTGGCCCGCGAGCGGCCGCGTGCCCGCCTCGTGCGACGCGAGCACCCGCATGCCGGTGATCGTGCGCGCGCCCGACAGCGAGTTCATCTGCCGCGGCGTCTGGATCGGCCGCACGGGCTCGTACATCCGCATCTGGGAGGAGCTCGGCCACTACGCCACGCACCCGATGGGCATCAACGACGACTCCACGGGCCCCACGGCCGACAACGCCTCGCGCTCGGGCATCGCGCTCACGGCCCTTCAATCCGCCGCGACGCTCTTCGGCGCGGGCGTCGGCCGCTGCGGCGCCGCCACGGGCCGCTGCACGGGCTTCACGGGCATCGCCAACAACTACGACGCGGGCAGCCGCGAGCACTCGTTCATCTACGTCGTCTACTACTACCTGCGCGACGGCGCGCAGCTCCGCGCGTGGGCGGCCGAGGACGTCGCCAACGGCAGCACGCTGCTCCAGCGCAAGTACGAGTGGGTGCGCGACAACCTCTTCCGCGGCGTGGAGTTCGACCGCGACGCCGCCCCCGTGCGCGCGCTGTGACTACGGGCAGGGCATGAGCGACGCGGGGCGCGCGAGGCTCCGCGTCGCGATCTCCTCGCGGGCCGACGAGGCCATCTCCGACTCCGGGTAGCACGTCACGTACGACCACAGGATCCTCGCCGCCTCGCGGCGCCCCTCCTCCGAGCTCCCGTCCCCCAGCACCAGCTTCGCGTCCTCGTACCACGCGGGGTAGAACCGCGGCGTCGCGCGCCGGGCCTGCGCGTAGATGAGCCTCGCGCCGGGCGCGTCGTCGAGCAGGTACTGCGTGCCCGCCGCGGCGTAGAGGTACCCGATGGGCTCGCCGTAGACCTCCGCGATCTGCCGGTCGAGATCCACCATCCTGCGCGCCAGGGCCCGCGAGCGCGCCCGGTCGCCGTGGGCGCGCGCGCTCTCGCTCTGGATCCAGAGCAACCCCTGGTCGAGCACGAGGATGTCTCGCCGGCTGGTGAGCCGCGAGCGCCCCGCCTCGGCGCGTCGCCCGGCCTCGACGGCCTCGTCGTTGCGGCCCTGGTAGCTCAGCGCGCACGCCCGCTCGAGCAAGAGGAGCGGGTTCTCGGGGTCGTGCGCGAGGCCCTCGGCGGTCGTCTCCTCGCAGCGGCGGTAGTCGCCGATCATGCAGTAGCGCTCGGCGTCGAGGAACGCGCGCCACGCGTCGAAGGGCATGGCGAGCGGAGACGCGTCGGGCTGGTCGTCGGTCCACCGCGCGACCTCCCACTGGCGCGCGAGCCCTCGCATGAGCGAGGTCGCGAGCCGCGAGGCCCCGTCGCCGTCGAGGTCGCTGCGGCGCAGCCGCAGTCGCATGCCCGTGACCCCGCGCGCCGGGTCGTCGGCCGCGAACACGTGCACCGCCACCGAGAAGCCCTCGTCGGGCGCGCGCGCCACCGAGAGCGCCGCCACCGTGTCGGCCCCGACCCTGCGCGCGAGCTCGCGCCCCTGCGCCTCGTCGGGCACCGCCCCGTCGGCGCCGAGCACCGACAGCCGCGCCGCGAGCAGGCCCGCGGGGCTCACGGGGCGGAACTCCCGGTAGTGGTCGATCTCTTCGATGAGCCGCGAGGTCATGGCCCACGCGAGCGCGCCGTCGACCATGTCGCCGCCCTCGCGCACGGCCACCACCGCGAGGCGCTTGACCTGCGACGGCGCGGCCGCCGCGCGCGGGGCCGCCGGTGCGC
>JBDHVF010000273.1:0-9392 GCA_039809605.1 Polyangiales bacterium
TGCAGGTGCCGCCCGTGGCGCAGCGCCATCGCCGAGAGCGCCAGCACCAGCGCCGAGCGCGCGCGCCACCGCGCGTCGCGCAGCGACACGCACGCCAGCGCCACGAGCGCCGCCCACGCGGCGAGCTCGGGCGCCGTCGCGAGGCGCAGCGGGGCGCGCCAGAGCGGCCACCACTCGAGGATGCGCGCGTGCACGACCGACACCGCGTCGCCGCCCACGCCCAGCGCGTAGCGCAGCGCGAGGCCGTGCAGCGCGAGGCCGTAGGGGTTCACCAGCGTCGCCGCGCACGCGAGCGCGACGGCGCCGACCCGCGCGCGACGGTCGCCGCCCGGCGAGAGCGCCCCCGTGGCGACGAAGAGCACCGCGAGGGGAAAGCTCCCGTGCAGGTTGGCCCACGCGAGCGTGATCGCCGCGGCCGCCGCCGCGTGGCGCCACGAGAACCCGGGCTCGAACGACACCGCCGCGAGCGCGCACGCGAGCGCGTAGGTCACGCCCACCGGGCGCGGCGATTCGAAGCGCCCGCCGAACACCGCGACGCACGCAGCCACGCACGCGGCCGCGACCCACGGGCGCGCGTCGCGAAAGGCCCTCCACGACGCGGCCCACGCGGTCACCGCCACGGCCCCGATGCGGGCGAGCGCGAGGCCCGCCACGCCGCCGCGAGAGAGCGCCGCGTAGAGCGCGCCGAAGCCCCACTCGTGCATCACCCACGGGTGCGCGGGCGCCGTGAACGAGTAGCGGTTGCGGTGCGGCAGCGCCCCTTCGGCCACCATGTCCCTGCCCGCGCGGAGCACCCACCAGACGTCGGCGTCCCAGAGGGGCGCGAGCGCGGCGGGCACCACGGCCACGCAGACGAGCGCCGCGCACGCCCACACGGCGGCGCGGTCGAGGGCGCGGGCGTCGGGGTTCACCGTGCGCGCACGCTACCACCGCTCGGTCGCGCCGAGAGGCCGCTCGACCGCGCCGAGAGACCGCAGCCGCCGCGCGCCATTGGCGCCCTCCCCCTCCCCGGCGCCATGATGGGCCCCTCGATGGTGCACCTCCCCCGCGTCGTGATCTTCGTGACCTTCCTCGCGGTGAGCGTGGGCCTGGGGCTCTACGTGACCGCGCGCTCGATCGCCCCGCGGCGCTTCGCGACGAGAGCCGCGCGGGCACGCCTCGCGATGTTCTCGGGCGCGGCGGTGGCGGCGGTGGCCGTGACCGAGGTGCTCGCGCGGCGCTACGCGCCCTTCGGCGGAGGCCTCTGGCGCCCGCTCGTGTGGGCCGAGCGCGTCGCGGGCTTCGAGCTCATGATCGCGATGCTCGCCATCGTGGCCATCGAGCTCGTGGCCTTCGCGGTCATCGCGCTCCTCCCCCGGCGCGCGCCCGCGCCCTCGCCCGCGCCCGAGGGAGAGGGGCCCGCGCCCACGCGCCGCGAGGCGGTCACCCGCGCGCTCTCGGTGGGGGTGGCCGGGGTCACCTCGGCGGGCGTGCTCCACGGGTCGCTCTTCGAGCGGCACGACCTCGAGGTGACCGAGGTGCCCGTGACCCTCGCCGACCTCGCGCCCTCGCTCGAAGGGCTCACGATCGTGCAGATCACCGACCTGCACGTGGGCATCTTCACGGGGCGCGCCGAGCTCGACGCGGTGGTCGAGCGCGTCAACCGGCTGCGCCCCGACCTGGTGGTCATCACGGGCGACGTGATCGACAACAACCCCGCCCACATCCCCGAGGGCATGCGCGCCCTCGGCCGCCTGCGCGGACGCCTCGGGGTGCACGCCATCCTGGGCAACCACGACCTCTACACCGGCCCCGAGCGCGTGCGCCGCGGGCTCGCGGCCGTGGGCGTGTCGTGCCTCGTCAACCGCTCGGTGGCCGTGCACACAGGCGACCCCCGGCGCGGCACCCTCACGCTCGCGGGCGTCGACGACGTGATGGCCGCGCAGCTCGAGGTGAGCGAGGGCCCCGACCTGCCGCGGGCCCTCGCGCAGCGCGACCGCGAGGCGCCCGTGATCCTCCTGGCCCACAACCCGGTCTTCTTCGAAGAGGCGTCGGGCCTCGTGGCGCTCCAGCTCTCGGGCCACACGCACGGGGGGCAGGTGAACGTGGGGGGCGTGGCCGGGCGCCTGCTCCCCTTCGTCGCCGGGCGCTACCAGCGCAACGGCTCGACGCTCTACGTCTCCCGGGGCATCGGGATCACCGGCGCGCCCGTGCGCCTCGCGGCCGCCCCCGAGATCACGAGGGTGGTGCTGACCGGGCGCCGCACGTAGCTCCGCGCGCCTTTGCCTACATCCCGCGCACACATTGTTATGGCGCGCGCGGCGATACGCTTGAGTTATCCTCGCTTCGGTCGTTCTAGTGCCAGGGGCGACCCGATACCGAGGTGAACTGGTGACGAACAAGCAGAGCGCAGCGCATCCGGCAGCAAGCAAGGGCAGCGATCCGTACATCGGGCGCGTGGTGGCGGGGCGGTACCGACTCGAGAACCGCCTGGGCGAGGGCGGCATGGGGGTGGTCTACCGCGCCCGGCACGTGCTCATCGACCGCGTCGTGGCGCTCAAGTTGATCCGTCCCGACCTGCGCACCGAGACGCACCTCAGGGCGTGGATGCTCCGCGAGGCCCGCGCGGCCAACCGCGTCGACCACGCCCACATCATCGACATCCACGACATCGGCGAGACCGACGAGGGCGAGCTCTACCTCGTGATGGAGTACCTCGTGGGCACGCCCCTCTCGTCGGAGATCGCGAAGGGCCCCTTCGCCATCTCGCGCGCGGTCGACGTGCTCGAGCAGATGGCCGCCGCGCTCGGGCGCGCCCACGACCTCGGCGTGGTGCACCGCGACCTCAAGAGCGACAACATCCTGCTGACCAACCGCGTGGGCCGCAAGGACTTCGTCAAGATCCTCGACTTCGGCCTCGCCCACCTCGCGCGCGACCCGCGCCTCGCCCCCAAGGGCGCGGTCTTCGGCACGCCCGAGTACATGTCGCCCGAGCAGGCGCGCGGCGAGGAGGCCAACGCGTCGAGCGACCTCTACGCCCTGGGGATTCTTCTCTTCGAGATGACCACGGGCAAGCTGCCCTTCCACTCGCACGACCGCGAGCAGCTCCTCGAGATGCAGCGCAGCGCGCCGCCGCCCAACCCGAGGAACCTCCGCGCCGACCTGCACCCCGAGGCCGAGAAGATCATCCTGAGGCTCCTCCAGAAGGACCCCGCGCGCCGCTACAAGGACGCCCACCACCTCTCGGAAGACCTCAAGGCCCTCCAGCGCTCGCTGCCCTCGACCACGTGGGACGGGGCTCAATCCGAGGCGGCCCCCGCGGCGCCGCAGCCCCCGCCGCCCGCACCCTCCGCGGGCGTGGCCGAGTGGGCGACGCGCGCCGCGCAGTTCGGGCGCATGGTGTCGCGCGCCTACCCCGCGGGCGACGTGCCGAGCGAGGTGCAGTCGTCGCTCGAAGACGCCTGGCGCCTCGCCAACCGCGCGTCGCGGCTCGAGGGCGAGGTGGCCTCGCACATGCGCAAGCTCGAGGCCCTCGAGCGCCGCGGCCGCGCGCTGCGCGCCGAGATCGGCCGCAAGGTCGAGGAGCTCGCCCACGAGGAGAGCCGCGTGCTCCGCGAGGCCGCGGCCGAGAACGAGACCGTCGCGCAGCTCCGCGAGCGCCTCGCGGTGGGCGAGCGCAACCACGCGCAGGCCCGCATGCAGGCCGACGCGGCCGAGCGGCAGAACCTCACCGCCAGCGCGCTGCGCGCCATCTTCGAGCGCACCGGGCAGATGCAGGCCCTCGTCGACGCGCGCCGCGAGGCCCTCGCCGAGCACGAGCTGCGCGCCGCCAAGAAAGACGCCCAGGCCCGCGACCTGCGCCGCCAGATCGAGGAGCTGCGCGCCCAGCTCACCCGCTACGCCGACGCGATGGAAGAAGACCTCACCCAGGGCCGCGAGCGCGTGGCCCAGCGCACCCGCGAGGGCATCGGGTACGAGCGCGCGTTCGCCGAGGCGAGCGACGTGATCGTGCGCCACCTCCGCGGCCGCCCCGAGTGCAGGGACCTTCTCGAGGAGTTCCTCCGCGAGGCGAGCCGCCCGGTGGCGCCGCCGCAGCCCGGCGCCGCGTCGCAGGTCGCCGCCGCCCCGCAGCCCACCACCACCGCCTGAGAATTGACGCCCTCGCGGCGCGCGTGGTAGCGCCCGTCGACGTGACTGAACCGCGATTCAGCGCCCGCAGGCGCGACGACGCGCGCGCGACCGACAAGCGCGAGCGCATCCTGCGCGCGGCGGTGAAGGTCTTCGCGCGCAAGGGCTTCTACGCCTCGCGCGTCAGCGAGATCGCGAAGGCCGCGGGCGTCGCCGACGGCACGATCTACCTCTACTTCAAGAGCAAGGACGAGATCCTCACGTCGCTCTTCGAAGACCGCATCACGCGGCTGCTCGAGGTGCTGCGCCGCGAGGTCGCGTCGGCGCCCACGGCCCCCGACCGCCTGCGGCGCCTCGTCGAGGTGCAGCTCGGGCTGCTCGAGGGCGAGCGCGACCTCGCCGAGGTGGTCACCGTCAACCTCCGCCAGTCGACGCGGCTGCTCAAGCAGTACGGCTCCAAGCGCTTCAACGAGTACCTCGACCTCATGGCCTCGGTGATCGCCGACGCGCAGCGCGCGGGCGAGCTGCGCGACGACGTCTCCCCGCGCATCGTCGCGCGCGCCATCTTCGGCGCCCTCGACGGCATCGCGATGACCTGGGCGCTCGGCAGCGCCGAGGCGGGCGGGCTCAAGCGGGCCGCGACGCAGCTCGCCGACGTGCTGCTCCAGGGCCTCGCCGCGCGCCCCTCGGCGGCTTGACACGCCGGGCGCGCGCTCGTACGCACGCAGCGTGAGACGCCCGCACCTCCTCGTGCTCGCGTGCGCCACCCTCGGGTGCTCCACCGTGCGCTCGTCGGCCGTGCCCACCGGCTCGCTGCGCCTCGCGCCCTACCGCGGGCGCGTCACGGTGAGCGCCACGCGCGACCCGCCGGGCGGCGCCGAGGTCGGCGTCGTCGAGGCCACCGGCGGCGCCACCATCGAAGAGGTCATCCCCGAGCTCGTCGAGCGCGTCGCGCTCCTCGGCGGCAACTACGCGCGCATCGACCGCATCGTCACGCGCTACCAGTGGGTCGCCCAGCCCGTCACGCAGACCTACCAGTGCGGCTCGTTCCGCTTCCCCACGTACTGCACGCGCACGTACATGCAGAACCAGGAGGTCGCCACGCTCCACGCGACCGGGCGGGCCTTTCGCGTGGGGGCGCCGTGAGGCCCCTCGCGCTCGCCCTCGCGCTCGCCGCCGCGGGCTGCGGGAGCACGTCGACCTACCGCGTGGTGACGGGCGCCGCCGCGCGCCCCTCGCGCGCCGAGCCGCGGCTCTTTCTCGACGGGGCCTCGCTGCCGTCGAACTACGCCGAGATCGCCGTGGTGCAGGCCGTCGGCCGCGGCAACCACGCCGACGTGGGGCACGTGTACGACGGCCTGCGCGCCGAGGCCGCCGCGCTCGGCGCCGACGCGGTCATCTCCGCGCGCTTCGATCAGGGAACCACGCAGGCGTCGGGCACCGGCGTGGCCGTGCGGTGGATCGCGGGCCCTCCGCCCGCGGCGACCGCGCACGCGCCGCGCCCGCCCTCGCCGTGGACGCAGGGCGCCACGGTGGTCGCGCCTTGGGCCACGACACCGCGCTGAAGCGACGCTACGATCCGCGCCAGCAATGATCCCGAGCAAGGGCCTCGCGCCCCAGTCGATCTTCGCAGGGCAGTTCCGGGTGATCCAGAGCCTCGCGCAGGGGGGCATGGGCACGATCTATCAGGTCGAGCAGCTACCCACGGGGCACCCGCGCGCGCTCAAGGTGATCCTGCCCGAGTACGCGCAGGACCCTCGCGCCCGCGCGCGCTTCGAGCAGGAGGCGCGCATCGCCGCGCGCATCGAGTCGGAGCACGTCGCGCAGGTGATCGCCGCGGGCGTCGACCCCGAGACCAACACCCCGTGGCTCGCGATGGAGCTCCTCCAGGGCAAGGACCTCGCGGCGGTGCTGACCGAGCGCGGGCGCCTCCCGCCCGCGGAGGTGTTCGAGATGCTCAAGCAGCTCGGTCACGCGCTCGCCGCGGCGCACCGCATCGGGGTGATCCACCGGGACCTCAAGCCCGAGAACGTGTTCGTCGCGACCTCGCGGCGCAGCGACGGGGGCTTCACCGTGAAGGTGCTCGACTTCGGCGTCGCCAAGTGGCTCCAGGAGAGCCGCCCCGGCCAGGCGACCGCCGTCGTGGGCTCGCCCCTGTGGATGGCGCCCGAGCAGCTCGACGCGCGCGGCATCCTCGGGCCGCACACCGACATCTGGGCGCTCGGCCTGCTCGCCTTCGCGATGCTCGCGGGCAAGGCCTACTGGAAGGGCGCCGCCCCCGAGCGCTTCTCGCTGCCCGAGGTGGTGGGCGAGATCATGGCCGCGCCCATGGTGCCCGCCTCGCAGCGCGCCGCGGAGCTCGGCGCCGCGGGCACCATCCCGCCGGGCTTCGACGCGTGGTTCGCCCGCTGCGTCGAGCGCGACGGGTCGCGGCGCTTTCGCGACGTGAACGAGGCCCTCGCCGCGCTCACGCAGGCCGTGGGCGGCGGCGCTCCGCTGCCCGCGACGTCCGCGGTGCCCGCGCAGCCCACGCCCACGCCCGGCATCTCTCCGACGGTGGCCGTGCCCATGGTCGCCACGCCCATGCCCGTGGGCCTCGGCGCCGCCGCGAACGCCCCGTCGAAGCCCGGCGGAACCATGGCCTGGACGCCCGGCACGCCCCCCTTCCCCACGGGCCCGTCGCCTTTTCCCACGGGGCCGTCGCCGTTTCAGGGCGCGGGCGCGCAGCCCTTTCAGCCCACGCCCATGCCGGGCCCGCAGCCGCCCTTTCAACCCGCGCCGATGCCCGGCCAGCAGCCGTTTCAGCCCATGCCCATGCCCGCGCAGTCGGCGTTCCAGTCGTCGCACGGCGGGGGGCACGTGTACGGCGCGGGGCCTTCGTACCAGGGCAACAACGCGGCGCCGTGGCAGTCGTCGATGTCCGCGCAGCCGGCGCGGGGAGCGAGCGGCGGCGTCATCGCGGCCATCGCCGTCGTGGGGCTGCTGTTCGTGATGGGCGGCGTGGCGGGCGCGTGGTTCCTCTTTCGCCCCGCCGACTGCGCCAGCAACGAGCACCGCAGCGACGGCCACTGCTGCGCGAGCGGCGCCGAGTGGGACTCGGGCCGTCGCGCGTGCGTGTGTCAGAACCTCGCGCTCTGCGGCGGGCCCACCGTCGCCACGAACACGCCGCCCGTGACGCCTCCGCCGACGCTCACCCCGCTGCCGCCGCCGCAGTACCCCACGCCGCAGGCGCCTCCGCCCGAGCAGCCGCCGTCGCCCCCGTCGCCGACGTACCCGCCGCCGCGCCCCACGCCGACGATCACGCACGCCTGCGACGGCTCGTGGGGCGGCTCGCTCATCGAGAACACCGGCAGCCGCGGCACGATGAGCCTCACGGTCAACGCCGCGTCGGGCGCATGCGCGCGGTGGACCGAGCACTGGGGCTCGGGCGCGACGTGTCACTACGTGCTCACGGGCTGCACCGTGACCGCCGCGGGCATGCGCGGCGTCGGGCGCACGAGCTCGCCGGGGTGCACGGGCCCCGTGTCGGCGTCGATCTCGTGCTCGTCGGTGGGCGCGGCGTTCCGCGAGCAGGTGGGCGGCGTGGTCGACTCGGCGATGCTCTCGCGGCGGTAGCGCGGCGGTCAGGGCGGCGCGACGCGCGGCGACGCCGGGAGCGACCGCACCCGCGTCGCCTCGCGCAGCCGTCGTCACGCGCTACGCGCGCCGGCGGCGAGACCGTACTCCCGCGAGCATGGCCGCGAGCGCCAGCAGCGCGCTGGTTCGCGGGCGCGCCGGTTCGCGGGCCGCCCTGCACCCGCAGCCGCCCGACAGCGCCTCGCGGCCGTCGCTCGCCCCGTCGGCCACGGCGACGACGTCGTCGGCGCGCTCGACGTCGTCGGCGACGGCGTCGTCGGCGCTCGCGGCGTCGTCGGCGCTCGCGGCGTCGTCCGCGACGGCTGCGTCCTCGACGGGCATCGCGTCGTCGGCGGGGCCGCCATCCTGGCTCGCGTCGTCGCTCCCCGCGTCGCGAACACCCGAGTCTCGCGGAGGTGGCGGAGGCGGAGGCGGCGGAGGCGGCGGTGGCGGCGGGGGCGCCGGGGTGACCGTGAAGATGCCTTCGAGGTTGTTGTCGGCGGGGCCGCCCTGGCCGGGGTCGCTGAACCACGCCGCGCCCTCCTCGACCATGCCCCAGTGCTCGTCGTAGCGGCCCGCCGACGCGGGCGCGTGCATCGTCCAGGTGAAGGTGTGGCTCGCGCCGCTCGCCACGGTCGTCCCGGCGGGCACGCACGCGGGGCGGTTGGGCGCGCGCCACTCGGGGCCGGCGAAGGGGCTGCGGCGGTCGCGCGGCTGGGTCGTCGCGATGCACGTGCGCGAGTCCCACGCGTGGGTGCCGCTGTTGCGCATCGTGATCGAGACCGTCGCCGTGCGGCCCGCGACGATCGTGACCGCGCCCGCGCTCGCGTACGGAAACGACTGCGAGACGAACCGCGCCCCCCACGTCGACGACGCGTCGGAGCCGTACGCGGCCAGCGCCTGGTTGGCGTAGCTGATTCGCTGCGACTGCACGCACGTGCCGCAGCCCTCGAAGCGCGACTGGAACGCGACCGTCGCGGCCGTCACGGTGGTGCTCGCGCGAAGCTGCGCGAGCCCGTAGCCCGAGAACGTGGTGAGCTCGTACCAGATGAAATCGAGCTGCAGGTTGAGCGACCACGCCGACGCGCCGTGCGACGCGGCGTACGCGACGGCGTTGTCGCCCCGGTCGTGGTCCCAGCGGCCGCCGACCGACCACTGCGCGATGCCGCGCCCGGGCCCTCCCGGCTGCACCGCGGTGGGGTCGCAGTTCGACTCCTGCATCAGGTTGCCCACGATCCCCGCGGCCTGCACGGGGGTGAGGCCCTTGCCGAGGAAGTAGTCGAACGCGGCGTGCGAGTTGCCGTTCAACGCTTCGATCGCGGTGCCGGTCTCGTCGTCGTACGGCCCGTACATGCACGCGGGCGAGAGCGCGGTCGCGGTCACCAGCAGCACGGCCAGGGAGCGCGGCGCGCGCGAATCGACGGCACGGTACGACATACGACGTAGCTCCGATGAGCGGCGGACGGGGGAGGAGCCGCGCCGTCGAGCGCCGACGGCGGAGCGAGGCCGCGTGAGTCTGCGCTTCTCTCCCGGCGCGCCGCAAGCCGCGCCCGGTGAGCGGCGCTCGATCACATCGCCGGGCAGCGGTACGTCACCGCGAGCGGGCCGTAGCCGTCGCTCGTGGTCGCGGCGGCCACGCGCCACGGCTGCGCGAGCACCGCGGTCGCCTC
>JBDHVF010000274.1:0-9388 GCA_039809605.1 Polyangiales bacterium
CGCCCGCGCCCGCGGCCTCTCCCACGGCCCCGGCGCCCGATCGCGCTGCGGCGATGCGTCAGGCGATCGGCGCGGCGATGGCGCGCTCGAAGCGCGAGATCCCGCACTACTACCTCGCCACGTCGGTCGACATGGGCCGCGCGCTCGCGTGGCTCGAGGCCGAGAACCGCGCGCGCCCGGTGACCGAGCGGGTGCTGCCCGCGGCGCTCATGGTGAAGGCCGTGGCCCTCGCGCTGCGCGACGCGCCCGAGTTCAACGGCTTCTGGGTCGACGGCGCGTTCAAGCCCGGCGCGGGCGTGCACGTGGGCGTCGCCATCTCGCTGCGGCAGGGCGGGCTCGTGGCGCCCGCCATCCACGACGCCGACAAGCTGAAGCTCCCCGCGCTCATGGCCGCGCTCTCGGACGTGACCGCGCGCGCCAGGGCGGGCTCGCTGCGCGCGTCGGAGCTGACCGACCCCACGATCACCGTCACCAGCCTCGGGGAGCGCGGCGTGGAGACGGTGTTCGGCGTGATCCACCCCCCGCAGGTCGCCCTCGTGGGCTTCGGTCGAACGACCGAGAGGCCCTGGGCGGTCGACGGATTGCTCGGCGTGCGCCCGGTGCTCAACGTCACGCTGGCCGCCGACCACCGCGCGAGCGACGGCCACCGCGGGGGGCTCTTTCTCGCCGCCATCGCAGCGCTGCTCCAGCGCCCGGAGGAGCTATGAGCCCCGACCCCGTCGCCGACCGCATTCGCAAGGTGCTTCGAACCATCGCGCCCGAGGCCGACCTCGACGCGCTCGCGCCGCGCGCCGAGCTGCGCGACGCGCTCGACATCGACTCGATGGACTTTCTGCGCTTCGTCGTCGGGCTCCACAACGAGTTCTCGGTGGAGATCCCCGAGTCGGACTACCCCCGGCTCGCCACCCTCGAGGGCTGCGTCGCCTACGTGACAACGGCCGGCAGGGGCTGACGGCGCGAGCGCGCCCGCTCGATCGCGCGGCGCGTGAGGGCCGTCGCGGGGTCGCTCGCGTCGAGCGCGCGCAGCACCTCCGCGGCGTCGTCGTAGCGGCCGCGCGGGTCGCGCGCGAGGGCGCGGCGCACCACCGACGCGAGCGCGTCGGGCAGGTCGGGCCGCAGCGACTCGAGGGGCGTCGGGTCCTCGGTCATGAGCTTGTACATGAGCTCGGGCATCGTCTCGGCGCTGTGGGGGGCCTTGCCCGCGAGGCAGGTGTAGAGCACCGCGCCCACGGCCCACACGTCGACCCGGGGGTCGCCCGCGCCCTCTCCGACCATCTGCTCGGGGGCGATGTAGTGCAGCGTGCCGAGCACCGTCTGCGAGCGCTTCTCGGGCTCGATCGCCTCGCACGCGATGCCGAAGTCGAGCAGCTTCGAAGACGGAGTGCCGCACGCCTCGCGCACCAGAAAGATGTTCGCGGGCTTCACGTCGTGGTGCACGATGCGCCGCGCGTGCGTCGCCGCGAGGCCCGCCAATGCAGGGCGCACCGCGTCGAAGGTCTCGCGCACGCCCATGCGCCCCTCGCGCGTGATGCGCGCCTGAAGGTCCTCCCCCGTCAGGTGCTCGAGCACGAGGTAGGGCGCGCCCGACGCGTCGCTGCCCGCGTCGAGCCTGCGCACCACGTTGGGGTGGTCGATCGAAGCGAGCAGGCGCCCCTCGCGTTCGAAGCGCTCCACCGCGGCGGCGTCGCACGCGTACTCGGCCTTCAACCGCTTGACCGCCACGCGCGCGCCCGTGACCAGGTCCTCGGCCTCGAAGATCACCGCCATGCCGCCCGTCTGCATCCACCGGCGCGGGGCGTAGCGGCCTCCCCACACCTCGGCCTCGACGACCACCGAAGACGTTGTCGGCGCTCCGCGCGCGAGGGCCGGCAACGTCACCTGTTCGTTCCAGTGCGTTGCCATGATGCTCGGATTCATGAGCAACGCGCGCGCCATGATTCTCGGCGCGTGCGGTGCGTGAAGGCCCTCGCGAATTCGCGCGGCGCGACGTTGACCGTGCGTCGAGTCGTGCTTCACCTGAGCGTCGTGAGGGGAGAACCGACGCCTCCGTTGCCGCCCGCGACCCGCTCCGAAGATCCGCTGCACGCGGCGCTCGAGCACATTCACGACGTCGTCGTCGCGTACGACCGCGACTGGCGGTACGTGTACCTGAACCGAAGCGCCGAGCGGTACGTCGGTGCGCCGCGAGAGTCCCTCCTCGGCAGGGTACTCTGGGAAGCATTTCCCACGCTCGGGGGCACGGCCGTGGAGGCCGCGTTTCGACGCGCGGCGGCCAGCGACGAGCCCTCGGAGTTCGAGATCCTCGGGCCGGTGAGGGGGCGTCACCTCATGGCTCGTGTGCACCCCTGGTCGGGGGGCGTGGTCTGCTTCTTTCGCGACGTGACCGAGCAGCGCGAGGCCGAGACGGCCCTCCGCGTGAGCGAGGAGAGGCACCGCTCCCTCTTCGAGAACTCCCTCGACGGGATGCTGCTGACCCGGGTCACGGGCGAGATCCTCGCGGCCAACCCGGCCGCGTGCCACATGCTCGGCCGCAGCGAGGCCGAGATCTGCGCCGTCGGCCGCGAGGGCGTGGTCGACCTGACCGACCCGAGGCTGGCGCTCTTCCTTCAGGAGCGGGCCCGCACGGGCAAGGCTCGCGGCGAGGTGCGGCTGCGGCGCAAGGACGGGTCGACCTTCCCCGTGGCGGCCTCGTCGTCGGTGTTCTCCGGCGCGGCGGGCGAGGGCCTGACGAGCATGTCCGTCGTCGACCTCACCGAGCGAAAGCGAGGCGAGCGAGCGCTGGAGTTCCTCGCCGAGGCGGGCGCGGCGCTCAGCGCGTCGCTCGACTACGAGAAGACCCTCCAGGCGCTCACGGGCCTCGTGGTGCCGTCGCGCGCGGACCTGTGCGTCGTCGACGTGGTCGAGGGAGACCGCGTGCGCCGCGCCGCGGTGGCGCATCGATCGCCCGAGGCCGGCGCGCTGCTCGACCAGCTCCGCGCGGCCGACCCCTCGCGCGAGGGGAGCGTGGCCGAGGTGCTGCGCACGGGCGAGCCCCTGTTCGTGCCCGTGTGCGACGAGGCGTGGCTCGGCGACCCCCGGCACGACGCGGCCCACGTCGCGCTCGCGAGGGCCCTCAAGGCCCGCTCGCTCCTCATGGTGCCGATGACCGTCGGCGCGCGCCGCGTCGGGGTGCTCTCGCTCGCGAGGGTCGACGGCGGCGGCTCGTACGACGGGTTCGACGTGTCGGTGAAGCGCCGCCTCGCCGACCTCGCGGCGCTCACGATCGAGAACGCCCGCAACTATCGCGACGCGGTCGAGGCCAGGCGCCTGCGCGACGAGATGCTCGGCATCGTCTCGCACGACCTCCGCAGCCCCCTCAACGCCGTCTCGCTCAGCGTCGTGCTCCTCGGCCGGCGCTTTCACGAGGCCGCGCCCACGATCGAGCGCATCCAGCGCTCGCTCCAGCACGCCGACCGGCTCATCGAAGACCTGCTGCTGATCGCGCGCGTCGATGAGGGGCGCCTGACGCTCGAGCGCTCGCGCGAGCGCGTGCCCTCGCTCTTCGACGAGGTGCTCACGCTGCACGGCCCCCACGCCGAGGCGAAGTCCATTCACCTCGAGGCCTCCGTCGCGCCGGGCGTGCCCGACCTCTTCGTCGATCGGCACCGGGTCGTGCGGCTGCTCGGCAACCTCGTGTCGAACGCGGTGAAGTTCTCGCCCGAGGGCGCCAGGGTCTCGCTCGCCGCGCGCCCCGAGCCGGGGCATGTGGTGCTCTCGGTGAGTGACACGGGGCCGGGCATCCGCGCCGAGGACCTGCCGCGCCTGTTCGACCGCTTCTGGCAGGGCACCCACGCCAGGCGCGCGGGCGCGGGCCTCGGGCTCGCGATCGTGAAGGGCATCGCCGAGGCCCACGGCGGCTCCGTCGCCGTGCGGAGCGCTGTCGGCGAGGGGACCACGTTCGAAGTCACCCTGCCCGCGACCGACGCCTAGAGCGTCGAGCACCCCGTTCCTCGGGTGCGCGCGTCGACGCACGGGTGTCGGCGACGCAGGCCGAGCGTCGCGGTGCGCGGCTCGCGCGCGGCCTGCGCTCGCGACATCGCCGAGAGCGCGGAGACTTGACGCGGTCCGAGGCGTGCTCCCCATTCGCTCGCGAAGAAAGGGGACAAGCCATGCAGCTTCGACGATGGCTCCGTGCCGCGTGGGCGGTCGCCCTCGTGGCCCTCACGGCCTGCGTCGGCGCGCCGCCCGACGGCGAGGGCGAGAGCGCGAGCGAGGCCACGACGCCCGGCGGCCTGCGGTGCGACCGCGCGATCCCGCTCCACGACGGCGACGTGCTGGCCGGCGAGCGCACGCCCGCGCGGGGAACGCCCGACACGACGTGCCTGCCGAGCGACGCGCCGCGGAGGTTCTACTCGTTCACCGTGCCGCCCGGCCGCAGGGCCATCGTGACGGTGACGCCCGCGTCGCGGCCCGCGCTCGAGATCGCCGCGCGCTTGCGCGCCGACTGCGAGGCCACCGAGTGCGTGGCCGCGGGCATGTCGACGGTGCCCGGAGAGCCCGTCACGCTCTTCTACGACAACGACGCCGCCGCGCCGCGCTTCAAGGTGCTCGAGGTGAGCGCGTTCTCGGCCCGCGATTCATTGCGCTACGACGTCTCGCTGCGCCTCGTACCCGCGGGGCAGCCCATGGGCGCCGCGTGCCGAGACGCGATCCCGCTCGCGGCGGGCGCGACGCTGCTCGACCAGGCGCTCCCCCCGAACGGCGCGCCGGCCGACATCTGCCCCGCGGGAGGCACCCTCCAGGTGCTCTACGCGGTGGCGGTGCCGCCCTTCAGCCGCGTGCTCGTGTCGGGGCAGGGGCCGCCCTACGACTACGTCGTGCGGCCCATGCTGCGCGCGCTCGAGAGCTGCGACTCGATGAAGTGCCTCGCCGTCGACAGGCCCCTGCGCAGCTACCTCGCCGCGTCGGTGGCCTTCGAGAACCCGACGGACGTCGAGCGCACGTTCATCGCCTCGGTGTCGAACCCCGCGCCCACGCCCGCGAGCTTCTCGTTCCGCATGGTCTCGCGCGTGGAGTCCCTCGCGGCGCCCATCGCGAGCGCGTACTGCGCCGAGGCCACGCTGGTGCGCAACGGCACGCTGCTCTCGCTCGAAGACACGCGCTACGGAGCGCTCGCCAACCCCGCGTGCTCGGCGCCCGGAGAGGTCGGCGGCAAGGTGCTCTACTACTCGATCCGCGTGCCCGCGGGCCGCACGCTCCGGGTCACCGTCGAGGGCTCGAACTACGCCCGCACGCGGCTGCTCGAGTCGTGCGGCGCGCTCCGCTGCGTCGGCAGCGTCGGCGGGCGCCAGGAGGACATCAACACCTTCCCCGCGGTCTGGCCCAACACCACCGGCGAGCCGCGCACCATCCTCGCGGCCGTCTCGGGCCGTGACGGCGCGTACGACATCCAGTACCGCGTGCGCTTCGACCTCGTGCCCACCGTCGCCGCGACCAACGTGACGTGCGCGGCCGCGACCGCGCTCACCGGCAGCTCGGGCTTCGTCACGGGCAGCACGGCGTTCAGCGCCGCGGGCGTCAGCGCGTGCGTGCCCGAGGTCACCGGCCCGGCCGCCTGGTACAGCGTGACGATCCCCGCGCACACGCGGCTCACGCTCACCGCGACGCCGCCGGGCGTGGGCTTCGGCTCCATCATGCAGGCGACCGTGCGCGTGCTCGACGCGTGCGGCGCCGCGAGCTGCGTCGCGAGCCACACGGGCAACGCGCCCTTCGAAGTCGACAACCCGACCGGCGCCGCGCGCCCGGTCGTGATCGCCGTCGCGACGACGCCCGCCTCGCTCACCGAGTTCGACCTCGCGTACTCGCTCCAGCCGCTCTGACCGCGCGAACCGCGCGCGGCCGTTCGCGCAAGGCGTTCCGCGCGCCACACGGGCACCCACGATGCATCGCTCACCCGTCATGAAGACCACCGCACGCGCACTCATGATCACGGGCCTCGCCGCGCTCTCGGGCTGCGGCGCGAGCGCCGACGACCCTCCGTCGCAAGAGGATCAGGCGTTCATCATCCCCACGCCGCAGCTCGCGGCGCCGCGGCTCGTCGCGCCGCTCTCCACCGCCACGGCGACCTCGCGCATCGCGCGGCTCCGCTGGAGGCTCGCCGCGGGCGAGCAGGGCGCGCGCGTCGAGCTCTGCCGCGACCCGGGCTGTCACCACCGCGAGTACATCCTGCTCGCGTTCGGCAGCGAGCTCTCGCTGGCGCTCCACCCCGGCGTCTACTTCTGGCGCGCCTGGGGCTTCCGCGGGCTCTTCCGCAGCGCCGAGCCCTCGGCCACGTGGGAGCTGCGCGTGCCGCCGCGCTTCGGCGCCGTGCCTTCGAGCTACGGCCACGCCGCGGACTACAACCGCGACGGCTACTCCGACCTCGCGATCCCCGCGAGCGACGTGGGCGGCCCCTCGGACCGCGTCTACGTCTACTACGGCTCGCCCTCGGGCCTGCGCGCGCGCCCCGGCGGCGTGCTCCTCGGCCTGCCCCTCGTCCCGCGCTCGCTCGAGTGGGGCGCCACCTCGTTCGACCTCGACGCGGGCGACCTCAACGGCGACGGCTTCTCCGACGCGGTCGTGCGCGCTCGCGAGTCGGCCTTCACCCCCGCGCAGCTCTACGTCTACTACGGCACGCCCGCGGGCCTCGCGCCCCTGCCGTCGCGCGTGCTCCAGGCCGTCACCACGCCGGGCTACGAGCACGGCTACTCGTTCGGCGCCGCGGGCGACCTCGACGGCGACGGCTACGGCGACCTCGCGACGGGCGACATCAGCGTGCCCGAGCAGTACGACGACAACGCGGGCTTCGTGCACGTCTACCGCGGCGGCGCGGGCGGGGTCGGCGCGACGCCCGACACCACGCTCGCCGAGGGCATCCGCGAGCGGCTCGTGGGCTGGGCGCTCGCCGCGGGCGGCAACTTCGACGCAGACCCCTACGCCGACCTGCTCGTGACCTCGCCGCAGCGCTCCTTCGGGCTCGGGCGCTTCGAAGTCTTCCCCGGCAGCGCGACGGGCCTCTCGCTCGACACGCGCGTCGAGGTGCCCAACCCCGATCCCCGCGCGGGCTCGAAGATGGGCGACGCGGCCGCGATGGCGGGCGACATCAACGGCGACGGCTACTGCGACGCGGTCGTGGCGCAGGCGGGCCAGAGCATCCCCGGCCGCCGCTACCTCGTGTACTTCGGCGGCGCCTCGGGGCTCGCGACCGCCGCGGGCCAGGCCGTCTCGACCGTCGAGAGCCCGTCGCACTTCGGCCGCGCAATCGCCGGCGGCGGCGACGTGAACGGCGACGGCTACAGCGACCTCGCGGCCACGGTCGACACCGGCGAGGTGCAGCTCTTCCTCGGAGGCCCCGCGGGCTACGCGCTCCCCGCGGCGTCGACCGTGGCGGTGCTCTCGGAGCCGCCCGCGGGCTTCTGGAGCGTCTCGATCACGCACGACTTCAACGGCGACGGGCGCGCCGACCTCTACGCGCGGGCGAAGGTCTTCTACGGCCGCGCGACGGGGCTCCCCACGGCGCCCTCGGTGACGCTCCGCGGCCCGTGACGCTCCATACGACTTCGAGAGGGAGGCTCTCCGATGAACCGATACGCTCCATGGATCGCGGCGTGCGTCGCGGCGCTCACCGGCTGCGGCGCCGGCGCCTCCGACGACGCGCCCGAAGCGCAGCCGCAGGCCGTGTGCTCCGACGCGCCCGCTCCGCGCCAGCTCGCGCCGATGTCGACGTCGACGACGACCTCTCGGCGCCCGACGCTGCGCTGGCAGCCGCCGCCCGCGGCCATCCTCTCGTTCGTCGAGGTGTGCCGCGACGCGGCCTGCGCGCGCGCCGAGCAGGTGCTCGTGGCCGCGGGCGGACGCGTGAGGCCGCCGCGCGCGCTCGCCGCGGGCGTTCACTTCTGGCGCGTGCTCACGCTGCGCCACGCGCGCGGGCCCTGCGCGCTCACCGTGAGCGGCACGTGGGAGTTCTTCGTGCGCCACCGCTCGGCCCCCATCGACACGAGCTGGGGCACGGTCGCCGACTTCAACCGCGACGGGCTGCCCGACCTCGCCGTGGGCGCTCCGCAGGCGGGGCCCGGCGAAGACGAGCCCGTGGGCGAGGTGTACGTGTACTACGGCCGCGTCGGGGGCCTTCACGCGGCGCCCGACCAGACCCTCACGCTCACCGGCACCGGCGTGCGCTTCGCGGGCGACGCGGTCGCGCCCGCGGGCGACGTGAACGGCGACGGCTACGGAGACCTCGTCGTGGGCAACCGCCTCGCGGCCGACGACGACGGCCTCGCGTGGGTCTTTCACGGCGGCCCGGCGGGCCTCTCGGCGACGCCCGCGACGAGCATGCCCGGCCCCGAGAGCGGCTTCTTCGGCGAGGCCGTGGCGGGCCTCGGCGACGTGAACGGCGACGGCTACGGCGACGTCGCCGTCGGCGCGCCGAGCTTCAACAACGCGCGCGGCGCGGTGCAGGTCCACCTCGGTGGCCCCGCGGGCGTGGGCGCGGCGCCCTCCATGACGCTCCTGCCGCCGGTCGCCGACGAGGGCGCGTTCGGCGCCGAGCTGCTCGTCGCGGGCGACGTGAACGGCGACGGCTACGCCGACCTCGGCGTCGGCGCGCCCGAGGCTCGCACGCTCGGCCTGCAGACCGGGCGCGGGCTCGTGTACCTCGGCTCGGCCGCGGGGCTCCCCGCGGCGCCCTCGACGGTGATCGCGAGCCCCATGGCGTCGGGGCTTCACTTCGGCGACCACGCGGCCGGCGTCGGAGACCTCAACGGCGACGGCTACGCCGACCTCGCGTTCGGCCTCCCGATCGCGCGCGGCGACAACGGCATCGCGTACGTGTACTTCGGCGGCGCCGCGGGCGTCGCGGCCGCGCCGAGCGAGACGATCGAGAGCCCGACGACGCCCGAGGCGGGCTTCGGCGGCGCGCTCGCCGCCGCGGGCGACGTGAACGGCGACGGCTACGACGACCTCCTCGCGTCGACGTCCCCGACGCTCCCCGGCGACCTCGTGCACGTGTTCCACGGAGGCCCCGCGGGCGTACCGCTCGCGCCCGACGTGACGATCCCTTCGCCCGCGCCGATGGGCGCGCGCTTCGGCTCGGCGCTCGCGGGCGCGGGCGACCTCGACGCCGACGGCTACGACGACGTGGTGGTCGGCGCCCCCTACGAGGGCACCTTCGACGGCCGCGTGTACCTCTACCGCGGCGGCGCCGCGAGCCTCGCGCTCACGCCCTTCGCCAGCCTCGACGCCCCCGACGGCGGCCTCTTCGGCACCGCGCTCGCGGGCCGTCGCTGATACAACCTTCAGGTCCATGTGGCCGCATCGGCTCGCTCGTGCCCGGCGTTCGCGGTCGTTCCATGGGTTCGCTGGAGGCCGCTCA
>JBDHVF010000275.1:0-9386 GCA_039809605.1 Polyangiales bacterium
ACGACCTCGCGGGCCTCGGCGACGACGACCTCGCGACGCTGCGCGCGTGGCTCGCGACCTTCGGCGACGAGGCCGACGCCGCCGCGGTGCGCGCGCGGGTGCGCCTGCTGCTCACGCTGCGATCGCTGCACCCCACGGCCCCGACGCTCGACGCGCTGCTCGACGAGCCCATGGCCCGCGCGGTGCTCAACGCGTCGATCGAGGGGAGGCCGTGGGCGATGAAGCGCTACCGACGGTGGTGCGAGCGGTCGCGGCGCGCGGGGTAGCGACGAGAGCGAGGCGGCGGGTGTACGCGCGGCACGAGGCCACCGCGACGGCGCTCCATGGCCTGGTGCGGCGACACCTGGAGGGCTTCATTCGACTCGCCGCCGAGCGCAGCGGCCGTCCGCTGCCGCGCTTCGTGGCGGAGGAGTTTCGCGCGTACCTGCGCTGCGGTGTGCTGGCGCACGGCTTCGCGCGGGCGCGTTGCGCGAGCTGCGGCCATGACCTGATGGTGGCCTTCTCCTGCAAGCTACGAGGTGTGTGCCCGTCGTGCGGCGGGCGGCGCATGAGCGCGACGGCGGCTCACCTGACCGACCGGGTGCTGCCGGAGGTTCCGCTGCGCCAGTGGGTGTTGAGCGTTCCCTTCGCCCTCCGTCGCGTGCTGGCGCGCGACCCCACGGCGCTCACCCTCGTATCGCGCACCTTCTGGGAGGAGCTGCGTCGCTGGCACCGCGGCGCCAGTCACCTCACGCCCGACCACGCCGAGCGCATCGAAGCAGGCGCGATCACCTTCGTGCAACGCTTCGGAGGGTCGCTCAACCTCAACGTGCATTTCCACGTCGTCGTGGCCGACGGAGTGTGGCGCTGCCCCGCCGACGGGCGTTCGCCGCGCTTCGTCGCCACGCCGCCACCGGGCCGCGACGACCTCGCCCTCGTGGTGACGCGCGTCGTGCGACGGCTCGCGCGCGCCTTCGCGCAGCGAGGAGCGGCGGGTGATGGGGACGCGGCGGAGGACGACGCGCTCGCGGGCTGCTGTCGCACGGCGCTCGCGCGAGGCACCTACGGGACGGCCCTGGACGGCGGTGCCTCCGACGCGGGCGACGAGGCCGCGGAGCGGCGCTTCGGGCGACGCCCGCCGAAGGCGCAGGTCGCGGAGCTGGAGGGCTTCAACCTGCACGCGAGCGTGGTGATCGGCGCGCGGGACCCGGCGGGCCGCGAGCGCCTGCTGCGCTACGTCGCCCGCCCCGCGGTGGTGAACGACCGCGTCACGGAGCTGCCCGACGGCCGCGTGGCGTACCGGCTGAAGCTGCCCGGCGGTCGCGGCGAGACCCACCGCATCATGGAACCGATGGAGTTCATGGCGCGTCTGGCGGCGCTGGTCCCGCCGCCGCGGCACCCGTTGGTGCGCTACCACGGGGTGTTCGCGCCCAACTCCCCGTGGCGAGGGGCGGTCGTGCCCTCCGCGCCACCGACGCAAAGTCGAGTGTGCGCGGCAGGGCGTGTGGCGCACGACGCTGGCGCGCAGGGAGCTTCGGCCGCCACGGCGTCGACAAGGCCGAGCGCCGCGCCGAGCGGGGGCGATGCAGTGTTCGTCGCGAAGGAGGCGCTGCCCGCGAAGGTGACGCGTCCGAGCAGCCGCATCGATTGGGCGACACTGCTACACCGCGTGTGGAACGTCGACGCGCTCGCCTGCACCCGCTGCGGCGACCGGATGCGCTTCATCGCGACGATCACCGACCGCGCGGTGATCGTGCGCATCCTCGCGCACCTGCGGCTCCCGACAGACGAGATGGTCCCCACGCCCGCGCGTCGATGGGACGACACCAGTTGACGTAGCGACCGCCAGCGTCGGGGGAGCACGGCGCGTGCACGCGCGTCGGAGGGGACGTCTGCCTGGGGGAAGGCCGTTGGAGTCGGTCACCACAGTGACACTGCGCGTCATCCAGCCGGTGTACACACACCGTCCTGCGTGACGACGGCAACGGGTTGCGGCGAGGCGTGGGGGTGTTGACCGGGTGGGACGTTGGCGGCCCTATCCCCTCAACGTGCGCGTCGGCAACACCACGATGACCGACTCGACGGAGAAGAAGGATCCGAAGGACGTAAAGCCGCTCACCGGCGGTGGCGAAGGGCGCGGCACCGTCAGCATCGCCCAGGTCTCGAAGCTGCCGACGACGATCGGCGAGTGTCCGCCGTTCGATCCGACCACGCTGTACACCCAGGACGCGCGCGACAACGAGATCGAAGGCCGGGTGACGCTGGAAGTGGTGATCGGCGCCGACGGGTCGGTGGGCGAGGTCAAGCTCGTGAAGGGCATCGGCCATGGGCTCGACGAAGCGGCGATGAACACCTTGCGCAAGCACTGTAAGTTCGCGCCGGCCGAGATGGGTCAGGAGAAGGTGTCGACGAAGATCCGCTACACCTTCGTGTTCGTGCTGCCCGAGTAACCGCGCAGCTTCTGCCACACCGTCCACGCATCGAGGATCGCCCGCGGATCGTGGGTGCGGAGGTAGTCTGCGCCGCGATCGAGCGCGAACAGCTCGGTCGCCAAGGTGCCGTACGCGCGCTGCATCGGTTCGCGGCCGCCGCCGAGGAGCGCGCTGATGAACGACTTTCTCGACGTGGAGATGTAGACCGGTAGGCCGAGCGCCTTCAGCCGAGGGATCGCGTCGAGCACCATCACGCTCGCTTCGCTCTTTGCGTCGAGGAACATGCCCATGCCGGGGTCGAGGATGAGGCGCGTGCGATCGAGGCCGGCCGCTGCTGCGAACGCGACGCGCGCGGTGAAGAAGGCGAGGATCTCATCGACGAGCCCGCCGACGTCGCGCTTCTCGCGGTTCGCATGCGGCTCGCCCGTGTGCGTGACGTTGCGTGCGTGCATCAGCACGACTTGCACGTGCGGCGCCTTGGCGAGCACCGGCGCAGCGGCGGGATCGGCGAGCGCGGTGATGTCGTTCACCATGCTGGCGCCGAGATCGATCATCGCCTGCATCACCTCGGCCTTGTAGGTGTCGATCGAGACGCGCGCGCCGGTCTTGGTGAGCGCGCCGACGACGGGAGCGAGCCGGGCGATCTCCGTTTTTGCGTCGAGGCGCGCGGCCGAAGGGTTCGAGGCTTCTGCGCCCACGTCGATCCCGTGCGCGCCGGCCGCGAGCATCGCCTCGGCATGACGGAGCGCCGCGGAAGGATCCGCAAACACGCCGCCGTCAGAGAACGAGTCGGCGCTCAGGTTCAGGATGCCGAAGACCTGCATGGCGCGATGGTGGCATGGATCAAACAGACGCGCCTAGCGTGGTGAGAAAGTACTGCCGAAGGTGCGGTAAGTCGCTCAGCGGATCGCCGGAGAAGAAGCGGGCCCCGGCTTCGGCGAAGGTCTCTTCGTCGCCGGCCAAGCCGCTTTGCCCTTCGTAGGCGGTGAGGTGGGCGGCGTCGGCGCGGCGGGCGGCCAGAAATGGCGCGGAGACCGACACTTTGGTCGAGCCGTCGTAGCCGTGCAGGGTCTCGTGCACCAGCATGTTGATGCTGCCGTGCCCGTCGCCGGACAAAGGGACGATGCGCGCGCCGTCCGGCCGAGCGTGGGTGGCGATGACGACTTCATTGCGCTCGCGGGCAAAGGCGCCTGGCACCGAGTCCCACGTCTTGCCGGCCGGCCAGCCGCGTGGGGCCTGACCTCGCCAGCTGGTCATGTACTCGGTGACCGACCCTCGGCACACGACCACCCGCGTGCCGGCGCTTTGCAGCTGGCGCAGCACCGCCGAGGGCAGGCGTTCGAGCTCGCTCAGCACCGCTTGGCGATCGGCGTCGGTGGCGCTGCCGCGTGCGTCGGTGATCGCCGCCGCCAGCGCGCGCCGTTCACCGCGGACGAGATCGCCCGCCAAGGTGAGCACGCGCTCCATCGCGGTGGTCGTGGCGGCGTCGACGATGAAGGGAATGAACAGCGCCAAGATCGCGAGCAGGACCTCGAGGAAGCTCCATTCGTTCGCGTGGTCGGCGGCGTTGAAGGCGGTCGCGAGCAGATCGGAGGAGGTCGTTTTTCTGTGGCTTTCCGAGGGTGCTCCCTTGGGTGGCGAGCAAGGTCGCTAGCGCGCGCAGGCCCGTTTCGACGTCAGCCCACCGTCGCTCGCTGAGGGCCGCGCGGATCTCTCGGCTCACCACAGTGACACTGCGCGTCATCCAGCCGGTGTACACACACCGTCCTGCGTGACGACGGCAACGGGTTGCGGCGAGGCGTGGGGGTGTTGACCGGGTGGGACGTTGGCGGCCCTATCCCCCTCGTGCGCGCGAAGCTCCAGGGCGCAAGCGAGCACGAGCGCATGGCGTATGGCCTGCTCCAGTTCAACGCGGCGCTCGCCGAGAACCTGGAGCGCACCGCCGACGAGGTGAAGGCCGCGGGCGACGCCGAGGAGGCCCCGCTGCCCGACGACCGCGTCACGCAGCGCGCGCTCGACGTGCAGGACGGCCGCGTGCTCTACCTCCTCAAGCTCGCGCACGACGCGTTCCGCCACGCGCGCAACCACGACGCGACCATCCTGCTGCCCGACCTCGGCAGCGTGCAGCGGCTCTACGAGACGCGCAGCCGCGACAAGGCCGCGGGCGACGCCACGCCCGCGACCACGACGACGCCCGCCACCACGCCCGCCGCGACGCCGGGCTGACGCCCTGCCTCCGCGATCGGTTGACGCCGCGCGGGATGACGGGCTAGCTGCACGATCAGAAAGATCTGGTCGACCATGCTTCGGCACCTCTACGTGCACAACTATCGCTGCCTCGAGAATTTCGAGCTTCGCCTCGAAGAGCGGTCTGCGCTGCTCATCGGTCGCAATGGCGCTGGCAAATCGACGATCACGCATGCGCTGGCAGTCTTTCAGAGCATCGCACGCGGCACCAATCGGGTCGGACACCTCGTGCAGCCGTCCGACTTCGCCCGCGGGCGCAGCGACACCCCGATGCGGTTCGAGCTGGAGCTCGAGCTCGAGGCGCAGCGGTTCCGGTATGTGCTGGCGCTCGAACTCCCGAAGGGTTTTCGTGAGCTGCGTGTGCTTTCCGAGTCGCTCACGTGCAACGACCAGCCCCGGTTCACGCGCGAGCGCTCCGCGGTGACCCTCGGCGCCCAGAAGGGGCAGGCCAGGTTCGGCGTCGACTGGCATCTCGTCGCGCTTCCGATCGTTCAGGCCCGCGATGATGCCGACCCGATCGCGATCTTCAAGCGCTGGCTCGCACGCATGATGATCCTCGCGCCGCTGCCCTCGTTGATCGATGGCGCTTCAACCGCGCCGACGCTGGAGCCTGAGCGTAACGCGCGGAACCTCGGGGACTGGTTCACGGGGCTCATCGCCGAAGCGCCGGCCGCCTACGCAGCCCTCACGGACTACCTGCGCGAGGTGTTCCCGGACTTCAAAGCCGTGCAGAACCCCTCGGTGGGAGGCGAGATGCGCCAGCTCCTGGTGCAGTTCCAGGCCGACGACACGTCCCTCACCCTGCCACTGGCCGCGCTCTCCGATGGGGAGAAGTGCTTCTTCATCGCCGCGATGGCGTTCGCAGCCAGCGAGGTCTACGGCCCTCTGCTCTGCGTCTGGGACGAGGCCGACGCCCACCTGGGGCTGGCAGAAGTCGGGCACTTCACGCTCAGGCTGCGTCGCGCAACCCGCGCGGGGCTCCAGCTCCTGGTGACCTCCCACAATCCCGAGGCCATCCGAAAGTTCTCCGACGAGACGACGTGGCTTCTCACCCGCGCGAGCCACCTCGAGCCAACACGCGTGCAACGCCTGGACGAGGTTCCAGGGCGTAGCGACGATCTCGTCGGGGATCTGATCCGAGGGGATCTCGACCTGTGAGCGTCAACAAGTTCCGCGATCACCTCATCATCCTGCCAGAGGATGATGCGAATCAGCAGCTCGCCAACGGCTTCCTCAGCCATCCCGCCGTACGGTGGACGCAAGTACAGGTCGAGCCCTCGGCAGGAGGCTGGCGTGCCGCAGGCGACAAACTCGTTCGCGAGCACCTGCCGAAGCTCACGAGACTCGAGCGCCGCCGCGTATTGCTCCTCGTCGACTTCGACGAGGTTCTCACTCGTCGCGAAGAAGTGTGTCGCGATGTTCCCGCAGCGCTTCGCGACCGCGTGTTCGTCATCGGTACGTGGAGCAACCCCGAGAAGCTGAAGGCCGAGCTCGGGGCGCGCCCGTTCGAAAGGATCGGGGAGCAGCTCGCAGAAGAGTGCGCTTCGGGCGTGAGCACGCTTTGGGAGCATGAGCTGCTTGTGCACAATCGCGACGAGGTTGCGCGGATGCGCGATCTGCTCCGGCCGCTCTTGTTCTGATCCTTGCGCCGGCGTGATCGCCGAGCGTGCGGCGCCCCACACACCGTCGATGCGTCACCACCACAGTGACACTGCGCGTCATCCAGCCGGTGTACACACACCGTCCTGCGTGACGACGGCAACCGGTTGCGGCGAGGCGTGGGGGTGTTGACCGGGTGGGACGTTGGCGGCCCTATCCCCCAACGGCTGATCCCCTCGTGGTGCGCGACGCTCACGTGGTGGCAGGGCCTGGTGGCGCGGACGCTCGCCGAGCTCGCGCTGTCCGAGCCGCTCCGGGTGGTGATGCGGGAGATGGTGATCCCGTTGCGGTACCTAGAGTCGGTGCGCGCCCGCGCCTCGCATGCGTCGGAGCGTCGTCAGGTAGACGACGCGTTGGCGACGTTGCGTGCGCGGCTGTCGTCGGCCTCGGTGTGGACCACGCAGCCCGCCACGGTGCGTGCGCGTCTCGAGGCGACGGCCGTGTGGCTCGCGAGCCACTTCGTGCGCGCCTCGTCGGGCGTCGAGGGTCACAACGGATTCCTGTCGCTGCGCTACCACCACCGTCGCGCGCTGCCGCCCGCGCTGCTCAAGGCGTTGATGGTCATCCACAACTACGTGCTCCGACGCGAGGATGGCACGACGGCCGCAGAGAGATTCTTCGCGGCCCGCCACGACGATCTGTTCGAGCACCTCGTCGCGGTCGTCGCCCCACTCCCTCGACCTCGACGCCGTCGTGCATGACCGTCGCCGCCACCCCTGAACAATCGCGCAGAGGGAGTGGCGAAGTTAGACGCATAGCCGCACCCGCGTCGAGGGCACGGCCCCGGGTGGCCACGCATGGCTCGCAGAGCTCGACGAGCATGCGCCGGGTGAGGGCGCACGACGCGTGGACACCAAGGGGCGCACCTGGCGACGCACGCGAGAGCCAGACGGCGCTCCTCGGCCCCATCCTCGATCCGCAACGTCGGCTTTGCTTGCCCGCAGGGCACGTGCGAGGTCGCAGTCGGGCGACGAGCGGCGGGACTTTCGCTACCGCGAATCCGCGACGCCGATCGCGAGGTAGTGGTCGACCGGACGGTACGTCGCGCACCCTGCGGGCGGCTGGCGGTCGGCCTTCCCTGCGTAGCGCACGATGAAGTTGTGGCCGTCGGGGTCGACGTAGCCGACCTGTGCGGAGCCGCCGCCGTCGAGGAGGTAGAGCGCCTCACACCCCGTCTCGCACGCCCCCCGCGGGGCGAGGGCGGTGGCCAGCCCGGCGTAGCGCGTGCTCTCGGCGGTGATCACGGAGACGGCGCCCGGACGCACGCACAGGAGCGTGACCGGGTGGGGGTCGCAGGTCCACGGGTGGCGCGGCACGCACCGCACATACTCCGACAGCGTCGCGGCGTCCGCTCCGGCAGGTGCCTCCTCGTAGGCGGGCGTGAGCTGCATCGCGAGGGTCGTGCTCGGAAAGGCTTCGCGAACCACGGCGACGAGTTCGGCATCGTCCAGGGGCCCGCGGTGGCGGTCGAGCACCGCCCGCGCGGGCTCGTCGACGAAGCGGGTCGCGACGACGGTGCTCCGGCACGCGCCTGGGACGCAGGGGCCGGTCGCGACGCGGAGTTCGTGACCGCCGGCGCCGTCGACGACGAGGACGCGGTCACCCCGGTAGTCGAGGTCGACGGTGGGCTGCATCGGGGCGAGGAGCCGCCCGCCCGCGGCGCCCTCGGCCGACCAGATCATCCCGTTGGAGCGGAAGCCCGACGGGCGCTCGTGGAAGAAGTTGCCGTTCGCCGCGCCGAGCACGCGGAAGCCCGGGACGCCGACGGTGAGCGAGCGAAGATCCGCGCCGCCGTAGCGCTGGAGGCAGCGCGAGTCACGATGCGCGGTCGGGTTGGGGAGCGCTCGGAACTGAGCGCTGGTCCTGGGGCGCAGGTGGAGCGCGCGCAATCGAACCGGGCCATCCCCTGTGGCACACACCGTCTCGACGTACTCGACTCCAGGTCGGAGCGCTACGCGCGCAGGTCCGGGAACGACCAGGGGCCCGGTGAGGAGGGCGTGGGCGCAGGACGCGAGGAGGCAAGACGCGAACGACGCGAGGGCGAAGTGCCGCGCGGCGCCGCGATCGACGAGGGGGGCCGGCACGGGCTAGCTCGGGGCCTGGACGTGGACGCGCCGCACCTCGGTGAGCGACTCGAGGCACTCGACGAGCGCGGTCGCACTCACGGTCGCGGGGAGCCTCGCGTCGAAGGTCACCGACAGCCGCCGCTTCTCGTCGAGGCGCTTCTTGTAGTCGACCGCGGCCACGGTGACGCCGAGGGCCGTCATCGCCGCGGTGACCTTGGAGAGCGCGTGCGGGTCGTCGGAGAGCACGAGCGCGATGCGCCGCCGCACGAGCAGGTCGTTCTTGTCCTCGAAGCGACGGAGTACGGTGAGCGCGGTGATCCCGAGCGCGGTGACGGTCGCCCCTTCGATGTACATGCCCGCGCCCGTGCAGAGGCCAATCGCCGTCACGAGCCAGAGGCCCGCCGCCGTCGTGAGCCCCTGGATCGTTGCGCCCGTCCGCAGGATGGCCCCGCCGGCGAGGAAGCCGATGCCCGACACGACCGAGGCCGCGATGCGCGAGCCATCGACCTCCACGGGCTGGTGCGCCGCATAGTGCTGGAAGTAGACGAACTGCGACGAGACGACCATGAAGGTCGCCGCCGTCAGCGCCACGATCAGGTGCGTGCGCAGCCCGACGGGGCGCCCGTGGCGGTCGCGCTCGTACCCGATGACACCGCCCAGCAGCGCCCCGGCGACGATCCGTTCCAACATCTGCACGTGCGAGATCATGCGTGGGCTCCAGCTCAAGCGAGGGGCCGCGTGAGGGGGCGCGGCGGCGCGTCCCGCGGTTCCCTCGCCCGAGGCGGACGAGGCCCGGAAGGCGTTGCGCGCCTTTCTGGCCGGGTCGCCAACGTAGCGAGCGCCGACGGCGCCCGCAAGCGTTCCGGCACCCAAGCGGGTTGACCCCGCCGTCGGTGGACCTCACGCTCGGCCCGAAGGTGCACGACGAGGATGACGATGGAGACCACGACCGAAGGGATGCCCGGCAAGGAGGCGCGATCGGTCGTCGCGCTCGGGTTTCTCC
>JBDHVF010000276.1:0-9384 GCA_039809605.1 Polyangiales bacterium
ATACCAGGTGGCGCGACGAAGGTCACGCCGCAGACACCGAGCCCGCGGATCTACCGGACTGGCTCGCGATGCTCGCGTGCGACGCTGAGGTGGCAACCCGCGAGGGAGACCAGATCAAGGCGGAACTCGCGCTGCACAACGTATCGCGTGTAAGGGGCGGCTGCGGCGAGCGTTCAGGCGCGACCGGACTCCCGGTGATCCTCGCTGGGCCCGATCTGGCCCGCGTAGTCGACGAAGCGGTCGCCGCGCTCGCATCGCACCCCGAGGTGTACCAGCGCGCGGGCGTCGGCCTCGCGCACATCGTCGTCGGACCGCCGCCCGCGGCTGACGCACCCGAGAACGTGCGCGAGCGCGCGCCGCCACCGGGCACACCCGTGATCGAGGCGCTTCCACTAGCGACCCTGGCGGAGAGGCTCACGGCAGTCGCCGAGTTCCGCACGCATGACCGCCGCGTGAAATCGAGTGATGGCACGCGCTGGATCCAGCCGCCTGGGCCCGTGGTCGCCGCGGTGCACGCACGTCGCGGCACCGCCCTTGGTGGCGTGCGCCCCCTCGCGGGCATCATCGAGGCGCCCGCGCTGCGCCGTGATGGGACGGTGATCACCGCGCCCGGTTATGACCGTGCGACGGGCCTCTACCTGCACTGGCAGGGTGAGCCCGTCGACGTGCCCCACGCGCCGACGCACGAGGAGGCGCGTACGGCCTTCGACACGCTCGCCGAGCTGTTTGCTGACTTCCGGTTCCGAGGCGACGCACGGGAGCAGCGGGTAGCCTTGGCTGCGACGGTGGCCGCGATCCTCTCGCCGCTGGCACGCGCCGCCGTGCAGGGGCCGGTGCCGGCGTTCGTGTGGGAGGCAGACGGGCCCGATGCGGGGAAGACTCTCGCTGCCTCGACGTGCGGTGCGGTCGTGTGCGGGCGCCCGCCAGCAGTACGGCAGTACACGACCGACGACGACGAGATGGCAAAGCGCACTGCCGCCGTCGCGATCGCAGGCGTGCCCCTGTGGATGCTCGACAACGTCCGCGCGCACATCGAGGGTGGCGCCTTCGAACTGGTGCTGACCGCGCACGACACCATCGCGGCTCGCATCCTCGGGAGCACGGTCGACCGCGAGCTGCCGTGGCGCGCGGTCACATACATGACCGGGAACGCCGCTAGCTATAGCCGCGACGTGTCACGCCGCGTGCTCCACATCGCGCTGCGTGCGCGCGGCCGCGTCGAGGGCGGCGAGCGCCCTGGCACGACAGAACGCACATTCCGGACCCCGGACCTGCTCGCGCACGCCTGCGAGCACCGGCCCGAGCTGCTCCGCGCCGCGTTGGTGATCCTCCGTGCGCACGTGACGGCCGGGCGTCCCGCCGCCGGGGGTGTGCTGCCCACATTCGAGGCTTGGTCGCGCATCGTGGCGCACGCGGTCGCGTGGGCGTCAGGGGCAGATCCCGTGCTCGCGCGCCCGCCCGCCAACTCCGACCGTGACACAGACATCGCGCGCCGCGTCGTGCTCGCGTGGCACGTGGCGGTGCCCGGCGAGGTGCTCACCCTCGCAGCAATGCGCGACCGCTGCCTCGCGACTGACACCTCGAAGCTCGGCGCGCAAGATTCAGTGCGCACCGAGTCCGTCATGGATCTCCGCACGGCCCTCGCGGACCTCGCAGGCGTCGCCGACCTCGCTCGCGCGCAGTTCGTGTCGCTCGCCCGACGATTCGCCGCCCATGTGGTTGGGCGGGAGTTCCCCGCTCCGTGGGGCGGCCTCGTGTCGATCCAACCCGCGGGGAAGAGTCGCAACGACGTGGCCCGCTACGTATCGCACAGCACGACGGAGCACGCCGAGCCTACGATACGGTGTGGCGACTGCGGCGCCCACGGCACCACGGAGCACGGCGACGATGTGGCTGCGGGGGGTGCAGGGGGTTGCCGGGCTTCCCCCAATGAACTGGGGGAAATTGTGCACCGAGACACAGAGAGCCCCGATCTTGGTCAGCACCAGGCGCGGGTGGCGTTCGATGCGTGAAGGGCATTCCCCTGGTGCTGGTTCTGGAATCACCCGCAACCACCAGCACCCCCCGCGCGCTGAAAGAGCCGACCTGGGGCTGGGGGATGTCGCAGTGTGCTTCGAAATGTCTCGCGGGAACCCGCCCCCACCCGTGCCCTTCCGCGCGATCGTGCGGCTCGAAGTGACGGGCGACCGTGTGTACGTCGACGCGCCGGCCGAGTTCGTCGACCGCGACGCGCTGCGCTCTCTACGGCCCGACGTGATGCGCGCGCTCGCGCCCGTGCTACCACCGCGCGCGTCGTGGCCCGAGCACATGCGCGAAGCGTGGGCCGAGCGTGAGGCCATCGCCGCGGAGGGCGGCGCACCCGACCCGACCGCGGTCGCCGACGCGGACCTCCGCGTGATGATCTGGCGCGGCGTGTTCGACCCCAGTCCCGGCGCCAAGGACGCGCGTAGGATGGCATCATGCGCACCGTGAAGCCCGACCCCAACTCCCTGCGCGCAGCGAGCACCTATGGCCGCGGCTCCGTCGAAGTGCTCCCCTCAGGTCGCCGCCGCGTGTCGCTGATGGTCGACGGCGAGCGCGTGCGGCAGGTCGTCGACACCGCTGAGGAGGCCGAAGCCCTGCGCGTTGCCCTGGTGGCCGAGCGCGCGGAGGGCGACCGCAAGCGTGCCGCGGCGCTGCCGCCGGAGCCCGAGGTGCTCACACTCGCGAGGTGGGGCGAGACGTGGCTCAAACGGCGCGAGGCGCGCGTGCGCTGGTTCGCAAACGACAAGAGCCGCTGGAAGCTTTACGTGGCGCCCGCGCCGCTCGCGTCGATGCCCCTCGCCGAAGTGCGGCCGAAGCACGTCAAGGCGTGGCTCGCGGATCTCTCGACGACGAAGCGCGAGGGGGAGCTGCTCAACACCCGCACCGTGCGGCACGTGCTCAACCTCGTGCGATGCGCCTTCGGCAACGCACTCGACGAGGAGTTGATCGCCGCGAACCCCGCGGTGGGCGTCAAGGTCCCGAAGCGCCCCGGCACCATCGAGAGCGGCCCGCGAGAGTTCCTCACGGTCGACGAGATCCGCGCCGTCGAGGCGTGCGAGGCGATCCCCGAGACGCCGAGGCTTCTCTACGCCGTGGCGATCTACACGGGGTTGCGCGAGGGGGAGCTTATCGCGCTCCGCTGGGGCGACGTACGCGAGGGGGCCACGCGCGCCGAGGTGGTCGTGCGATGGTCGCACGACGACGCCCCGAAGAACGGCAAGGTGCAGCCCGTGCCGCTGCTCCCGCAGGCTTGCGCCGCGTTCGCGCGGCTGCGCGCGCTCGCGACCGTCGACGGCAGGGGGCCCGGCGACGACGAGCTCGTGTTTCCCTCGCCCAGAGGTTCGCAGCGCCAGCCGAGTGATGACTTCGGGTGGAGCTCCCGCAAGGTTCACGGCCGCCCTCGTGTCGGTCATCGCGAGCTCGCGAAGGTCAACCCGCGCGTCACGTTCCACGGGCTGCGTCACACTTGCGGGTCGCACCTGCTCATTGGCACCTTCGGGGTGACGCTCACGCTCGCCGAGGTGCGGGACTTCCTCCGGCACGAGGACGTGACCACCACCGACGGCTACGCGCACCTGATGCCAGGGCACCTGCACGAGCGCATCGCCAGCCTCAACGCGGCCGCCAAGGTCGCCGCCGCGGCACCCGCCGTACGCCCGGAAGCCCCCTCTGCGACCGTGGGCAACGTTGCCCACGCGGGCCCTCTGAACTCTGCCCACGCCGCCCTCCCCGACGACGCGAAACCGCTTGTTTTCAGGGCGCGCGATACTGGATTCGAACCAGTGGCCTTGGGCTTCGGAGACCCACGCTCTATCCAACTGAGCTAATCGCGCTTGAGGCCGCGGACACTAGCCCAACCCCTCCCCCGATCGCAAGCGTCTCGTTCCCCATTGGCCCGCCCCTGCGCGTTCGTGGTACGCGCGTCGGCGCCCATGGCGCGCTCCGCGACCGTCACCCGAAGCACCCGCGAGACCTCCGTCACCGTCACCGTCGGCCTCGACGGAACGGGCGCGAGCGACATCGAGACGCCCATCCCCTTCCTCTCGCACATGCTCGACCAGATCGCGCGGCACGGCGCGATCGACCTCACGGTGCGCGCCACGGGCGACGTCGAGATCGACGGGCACCACACCACCGAGGACCTCGCCATCGTGCTCGGGCGCGCCGTCGAGAAGGCCCTCGGCGACCGCGTGGGCATCCGACGCTACGGCGAGGCCACGCTCCCCATGGACGAAGCGCTCTGCCAGGTCGCGCTCGACCTCTCGGGGCGCGCGCACTACGTCGACCGCCTCGCGCTGCCCAAGGCGAAGCTCGGCACCTTCGACACCGAGCTCGCCACGGTCTTCTTCGAGGGCTTCGCGCGCGGCGCGCAGTGCAACCTGCACGTGCGCAAGCTCGACGGAGACATCCTTCACCACGTGATCGAGTGCGCGTTCAAGGCCTTCGCGCGCGCCCTGCGAGACGCCGTGCGCGTCGAGGGAGCCACCCTCCCCTCGACCAAGGGGACCCTCACGGAATGACCCGCGCGCGCCCCCACCTCGCCCTCGTCGACCTCGGCATGGGCAACCTCCGCAGCGTCGAGCGCGCCCTTCACGCCGCCATGGGCGACGACCTCTCGCGCGAGGTGCTCGTCACCGCCGACCCCATGGCCGTGCGCGACGCGGGCGCCGTGGTGGTGCCCGGCCAGGGAGGTTTTGGCGACTGCTCGGTCGCCCTCTCACGCGGTGGCGGCGCGCTCGCGAAGGCCCTCACCGACCACATCGAGCGAGACCGTCCCTTTCTGGGCATCTGCCTCGGGCTCCAGGTGCTCTTCGAGGGCAGCGACGAGGCGCCGGGGCGCGGCGGCCTCGGGGTGTTCGAGGGACGCGTGCGGCGCTTTCGCGACGGCATGCGCGACGCCGACGGCGCGCTCGTGAAGATCCCCCACATGGGGTGGAACGAGGTCACCGCCCGCGGCGAGGGCGCGCGGTGGATGCCTCCGAGCGCGTGGTTCTACTTCGTGCACAGCTACTTCGTGGTGCCGCGCGACGAGTCGATCGTCGCCGCCACGAGCGAGCACGGCGAGCGCTTCGCGTGCGCCGTGGCGCGGGGGAACCTCCTCGGCGTTCAGTTTCACCCCGAGAAGAGCCAGCGCGCGGGCCTCGCCCTCTTGCGACGCTTTCTGGAGGTGTGCCCGTGAGGGTGATCCCCGCGATGGACCTGCTCGGCGGCCGCGTGGTGCGCCTTCACCGCGGCGACTACGCGAGGGCCACCGTGTACCACGACGACCCGCTCGCCGTGATCGCGGGCTTCGTCGACGCGGGCGCCGCGTGGCTGCACGTGGTCGACCTCGACGGCGCGCGCGACGGCGCCGCCACGCAGCGCGCCCTCGTCGCCCGCGTGCTCACAGCGTATGGAGACCGCGTGCGCGTGCAGGTGGGCGGCGGCGTGCGCACGCTCGATCAGGTGCGCGCCTACGGAGACGCAGGCGCGGCGCGCGTGGTGATCGGCACCCGCGCGCTCGAAGACCCCGCGTTCGTCGAGGCCGCCGCGAAGGTCTGCGAGGTGGTCGCCGCCGTCGACGCGCGCGACGGCAAGGTCGCCACCCACGGGTGGACCGTCACCACGGACGTCTCCGCCGTCGACCTCGCGCGCGAGCTGTCGCGGCGGGGCGCGCGCGCGGTGCTCTACACCGACATCGCGAGAGACGGCACCGGCGAGGGGCCCAACGTCGAGGCCACGGCGGCCCTCGCGCGCGCCGTGCCGGGCGTCGAGGTGATCGCGTCGGGCGGCGTCGGGTCGCGCGCCCACGTCGAGGCCCTCGCGGCGAGGCCCGAGATCGCCGCGTGCGTGGTGGGCCGGGCGCTCTACGAGGGATCGCTCACGGTGCGCGAGGCCCTGGCCGCGGGGGGCGGGTCGTGACCGTCGCGCGGAGGCTCATCCCCTGCCTCGACGTGAAGCACGGGCGCGTGGTCAAGGGCGTGCAGTTCGTGGGGCTGCGCGACGCGGGCGACCCCGTCGAGTGCGCGCGCGCCTACGACCGCGACGGCGCCGACGAGATCACCTTTCTCGACATCGCGGCCACGCACGAGGCGCGGGACATCATCCTCGACGTGGTGGCGCGCACGGCCGATCAGGTCTTCGTGCCGCTCACCGTGGGCGGGGGCATTCGCACGAGGGCCGACGTCGACGCGATCCTGCGGGCGGGGGCCGACAAGGTGTCGATCAACAGCGCCGCGGTGAAGACCCCTGAACTCGTGAACGAGGTCGCCGACGCGTACGGGCGGCAGGCGCTGGTGGTGGCGATCGACGCGCGGCGGAGAGACGCGAGCGACCACGCGAAGGGCTGGTCGGTGTTCACGCACGGGGGCAGGGTCGACGCGGGCCTCGACGCGGTCGCGTGGGCCGCGGAGATGGAGCGGCGCGGCGCGGGAGAGATCCTCCTCACGAGCATGGACCGCGACGGCACGGGACACGGTTACGACCTCGACCTGGTGCGGGCGGTGGTGGAGCGCGTGGCGATCCCGGTGATCGCGTCGGGGGGGGCGGGCACGCTCGAGCACCTCGCAGAGGCCCTGCGGCCCATCTCTCGGGGCGGCGGCGGGGCCGACGCGGCGCTGGCCGCGACGATCTTTCATGACGGACATTTCTCGTTGAGCGAGGCGAGGGAGTACCTTCGCGCCCGAGGCGTCCCCGTGCGGACGTTCGAAGGGCGATGAGGGCAATGAACGACGCGATCTTTCTCGATGAACTGGCCTCCGGGCTCGCGCGGCGCGGCGCCGCCCTGGCGCCCGAGAGCGCGCTCTTCATCGTGTTCGAAGCCGTGGAGTCGCTCGGAGGCCGCGCCGCGGTGCTCTCTCCCTCGGCCGTGCGCGTGTCGGGCGAGGGTGTGGTCTCGCTCGGCCCGGCGCTCGACCCCGCCCACGACGAGACCTCGGTGCTCGAGGGCGCCGTCGAGACCCTCGAGGCCGTGCTCGACCCCGCGCCCGTGGGCGTCGTCGAGCTCGCGGTGAAGGTGCGCTCGGCCGAGATCATCTCGCGCGGCGCGCTGCTCTCGGAGCTCGCCGCGATGCTCGTGCCCCTCAACCGCCGCGCGGCCCGTCGCATGATCGCCCGCCTCGTGCGCGAGTGCGCCCGCCCCGCGAGCGCGCCCGCCGTCACGTCGACGTCGCCGAGCGACTCGATCGGCGCGGCGGAGCTCCTCGCGCTCACGCTCTCACCCGAGCCCGTGGTCGAGGGCGCGAGCGACACGGTGCTCGACGCGCCCACGCTCGGCGGCGCGGCGAGCACCTCGCTCGGCGGTCGCCTGCCCGACGGCTGGGGAGATGAGCAGGCCGTGACCTCGCGGCGCTCGTCGGAGCGGCGCAACGCGTGGGTGGCGATGGCGGTGGCCGCGGTGGCGCTCGCGGCGGCGGTGGTGTTCCTGGTGGCGCGGGTGCGCGCGGCGGGGGCGTAGGGGCTACGAGAGCTGGCCCGAGTCGGCGATGACGACGTCGACGCGGGTGGCGCCGCTCTGCGAGCCGACGGCTTCCATCTTCTTCACCACGTCCATGCCCTCGACGACCTTGCCGAAGACCACGTGCTTGCCGTCGAGCCACGGGGTGACGACGGTGGTGATGAAGAACTGCGAGCCGTTGGTGTTCGGGCCCGCGTTGGCCATCGAGAGAAGGCCCGGCGTCGTGTGCTTGTAGGTGAAGTTCTCGTCGGCGAACTTCTCGCCGTAGATCGACTCGCCGCCCGTGCCGTTGCCGCGGGTGAAATCACCGCCCTGGCACATGAAGTTCTGGATGATGCGGTGGAACTTCGAGCCCTTGTAGTGCAGGGGCTTGCCCGAGCGGCCCATGCCCTTCTCGCCCGTGCAGAGCGCGCGGAAGTTCTCGGCCGTACGCGGCACCGTGTCGGCGAAGAGCTCGAACACGATGCGCCCGGCGGGCTGGCCGCCGAGGGTGATGTCGAAATACACGCGGGGGTTTGCCATGACCGCGCGTGGTACTACGGTCCGCGCGCGTTGGGAAGACGTTTCATGGTTCCGTGAGGGGCGCGTCGCGCACTACCCTGCGGGGCCATGAAGGGCCATGACGTCACGATCCCCGGAGACGCCGCGCGCGGTGATCCTCCCGCCCCCGGCTACGCCGCGCTACCTCCCGACGCGAAGCGCGGTGTGGTGGTCATCCACGAGATCTTCGGTCGCCAGCCCGAGATCGACGGCGTGGTCGATCGCTTCGCCGCGCGGGGCTACGCCGCGGTGGCGCCCGACCTCTTCGCCAACGGACGTCTGGCGTGCATCCGCGCGGTGTTCACGGCCATGAAGACGGGCGACGACGTCGAGCCCGAGCGCCTCGCGCACCGCGCGCGGGCGTGGCTCTCGGAGCGGTCGGGCGTTCCCTTCGAGCGCATCGGGCTCATCGGGTTCTGCTTCGGCGGGGGCTTCGCCCTGCTCGCGGGCAGCGGGTGGGCGGCCGTGTCGACCAACTACGGCGAGGTGCCGCCCGCCGAGCGCATGCGCGGCATCGGCCCCGTGATCGGGTGCTACGGCGGGCGCGACGTGCTCTTTCGAAAGAAGGCCGACGTGCTGCGCGAGCGGCTCGCCGCGGTGGGCGTGACGCCCGAGGTGCACGTCTACCCCTCGGCGGGCCACGCGTTTCTCACCGAGAACAACCACCCCGTCGCGTCGGCGCTCACGTGGCCGCTCATGCACGTGCGCTACGACCCGAAGGTTGCCGGCGAGGCGTGGGCCTCCATCGACGCATTCTTCGACCGCCACCTCGCGCCGTAGGTGGTACACCCCTACGTGGAGAAGAAGCCATGAACCGAGGACACGCCCGCACCCTCATGACCTCTCCCGTGCTGACGATCGAGCCCGAGGCCACCCTCGCCGAGATCGCCGACATCTTCGCCACGCAGCGCATCAGCGGCGTGCCCGTGGTCGACCCCGACCAGCACGTGCTCGGCCTCGTGAGCGACACCGACATCATGAACGCCCTGCTCATGGGGCGCGGCCCCGAGACGACGGCGCTCTCGCTCATGTCGGCGCCCGTGGTCTCGGTCGACGAGTTCGACACCACCGACGACGTGATGCGCGTGATGCGCGAGAACAACATCCACCACGCGCCCGTCGTGCGGAACCGCAAGCTCGTGGGGATCATCACCCCGAGCGACGTGATCCGTCACCTCGCGACGACGTTCCCGCCGCGCCCCCAGGTGGGGTGATACCCACCGCAGGTCAATCTGGGCGCTTTCGCGGAGCCCCCACCCAGCGCTGCCGCGCGCCCCGCCCCCGCGGAGCCCCCACCCCCGCTGCCGCGCGCCCCGCCCCCGCGGAGCCCCCACCCCCGCTGCCGCGCGCCCCGCCCCCGCGGAGCGAGGGCGTGGCTGAGCGTA
>JBDHVF010000277.1:0-9346 GCA_039809605.1 Polyangiales bacterium
CGCCCGCCGCTCGCGGTGTGACAGCGCGGCGCGCCCTGCGCGGAGGCGCCACGCCGAGGGCGCCACGCCGAGGGCGCCACGCCGAGGGCTTCACCCCATGATTCGAGGCCCCTCGCGCGAGGCACACCCCTCGCAGGAGCGTACTCGATGCGCGCTGCGCAGGGAGGCGACGTCATGGGCATGATGAACACCGTGAAGCGGGAGATCGGCAAGGCGTTGCGGCCGTTGAGGGCGGGCGACGAGAAGGTCGGCGTGTACCGCCCCGAGTACGGGGGGCGCGAGGTGATCGACGTGCGCAGCGAGGCGTTCTCCGAGGGCGCGCCCATCCCGCCGCGCTACGCGGGCGACGGGGAGAACGTCTCGCCGCCGCTCACGTGGGGCGAGGTCCCCGCGGGCACGCGCGAGGTCGTGGTGCTCTGCGAAGACCCCGACGCGCCGATGCAGAAGCCCTTCTCGCACTGGGTGATGGTGGGCATCTCGCCCTCGGTGCACCGGCTCGACGAGGGCGTCACGAGGGGCGCCCACCCGGGCACCAACAGCGCCCACAAGCAGGGCTACATGGGACCGATGCCCCCGCCCGGCCACGGCGTGCACCACTATCACTTCGAGGTCTTCGCCCTCGACGCGCCGCTCTCGCTGGGGGCGAAGCCCACCCGCGACGACGTGCTCGAGGCCATGAAGGGCCACGTGCTCGCGTGCGGCGAGACCGTGGGCACCTACGAACGCAACTGATCACAACGGGCGCGCGCGACGCCCGAGGAGCCCTGTCATGAACCCCACCCGCGACCGCGGTCCCGACCCGAGGGAGGCGACCAAGATCGTCCCGCCGGCCACGAGCGCCGAGCGCGCGACGAAGGATCGCAAGAAGGTCCCCCTCATCATCGAGGCGATGGCGCCGCCGCCCGAGGCCCCCCTCGTTGAGCGCGCCGAGGCCCTCGGCGAGCTCGACGAAGACGACGACGAAGACTCGGTGAGCTCTTCGGAGCCCGAGGCCATCGCCCCGCCCGACGACCCCATGGAGCATTGAGCCCTCACGGTTCCCGCGCTTTCCCTCACACCCGCGCCCGGTTTGACTGCACGTTGTTCCTGGCCCTCACCATGGGCGCACCGATGACCGACGCGTTGCTCACCGTCCTGGCGCTCCAGAGCGCGCTCGTCGCGCTCGTCGCGGCGTGGGCGCGGCGCGAGCGCGGCGTGGCCCAGGCCAAGGCCCGCGACGCGCAGGCGGCCCTCGCGAGGCTCCACGTCATCGTCGAGGGCATCGACAAGGCCATCCTCGTGCAGGGCGTGCAGGGCGAGATGCTCTTCGCCAACGAGGCCGCGGCGCGCTTCGTGGGCTTCCCCTCGGTCGACGCCCTGCTCGGCGCGTCGCAGCAGGAGTTCATGAGGCGCGTCGAGGTGCTCGACGAAGACGGGCGCCCGCTGCCGCCCGAGCGCATGCCCGGCCGCAACGCCATGCGCACGGGCCGCGCCGTGGAGCGCACGATCCTCCTGCGGGTGCGAGAGACGGGTCAGGCCCGCTGGGAGGTCGCGCAGTCGTACCCGGTGCGCGACGCCGACGGGCGCGTGCGCTCGGTCATCACCGTGCTCCACGACGTGACCGAGAAGCGCCGCGAGGAGGCCCGCCGCGAGGAGCTCTTCCGCGAGGTCGAGCGGGCGCGCGCCGAGGCCGAGGCCGCGAGCCGTTCGAAAGACGAGTTCCTCGCCATGCTGGGCCACGAGCTGCGCAACCCGCTGGCCCCCATCCTCACGGCCCTGCGGCTCATGGAGATGCGCGGAGAGTCTGCGCTGGCCCGCGAGCGCACGGTGATCGAGCGGCAGGTGCGCCACCTCGTGCGCCTCGTCGACGACCTGCTCGACATCTCGCGCATCACCCGCGGGCGCATCGAGCTGCGCAAGCGGCCCGTGGAGCTCGCCGACGCCGTGGCCCGCGGCATCGAGGTCTCGTCGCCCCTCATCGAGCAGCGCGCGCAGCACCTCTCGGTGGACGTACCCCGTGGGCTCTGCGTGCTCGGCGACCCCGAGCGCCTCGCGCAGGTGATCGGCAACCTGCTCACCAACGCTTCGAAGTACTCGGAGAAGGGCGGGCGCATCGACGTGGCGGGCGCGCGCGCCGACGGCCGCGTCGAGCTCCGCGTGCGCGACCGGGGCATCGGCATCGCGCCCGAGATGCTCCCGCGGGTGTTCGACCTCTTCGCGCAGGAGCGCCAGGCCCTCGACCGCGCCCAGGGCGGCCTCGGCCTCGGGCTCGCCATCGTGAAGAGCCTCGTCGCGCTGCACGGCGGCGAGGTGTCGGCCGCGAGCGAGGGCGTGGGCAGGGGCAGCGAGTTTCGCGTCGCCCTGCCCGCGTTCGACGAGGAGAAGGCCCCCACCCCGCCGCCCGCCACCAGGGCCCGCGCGCTGCGCCCGAGCGACGCGCCCGGCCGCGTGCTCGTGGTCGACGACAACGTCGACGCCGCCGAGAGCCTCGCCGAGGCGCTGCGGGCGCAGGGCCACGAGGTCGACGTCGCCCACGACGGGCCCGCGGCGCTCGCCCTCGCCTCGCTGCGCCCGCCGGCGCTCGCGCTGCTCGACATCGGCCTGCCCGTGATGGACGGCTACGAGCTCGCGCGGCGGCTGCGCGCGGCCGAGGGGCTCGCCCACGTGCGCCTCGTGGCCGTCACGGGCTACGGCCAGGCGTCGGACCGCGAGCGCTCGCGCGCCAACGGCTTCGACGAGCACCTGGTCAAGCCCGTCGACCTCGACGCGCTCTCCGCGCTCGTCGAGCGGCTCACCACGCCGCCGGGGCCGCGCACCGCGTGACGCACCGCGTCCCGCGGGTGACGCTTGCGTACCGCGCGCGCCCTGTGCGATCCACGCGCGCGTGAGCTCCCCTGCGCCTCTGGACGTTTCGAAGACCCTCGCGGGCAAACGCCTCTTCGTGGTCGGCGGCACCGGCTTTCTCGGCAAGGTGTGGCTGTCGCTGCTGCTCGACCGCTTCCCCGACGTGGGCAAGATGTACCTCGCCGTGCGGTCGAAGAAGGGCCGCGACTCCGAGGCCCGCTTCTGGAGCGAGATCGCCGGCAGCCGCCCCTTCGACCCGCTGCGCGCGCGCTACCCCGGCGCGGCCTTCGAAGACTTTCTGCGCGAGCGGGTGCAGGCGCTCGACCTCGACGTGTCGAAGCCCCACTGCGGTCTCACGCCCGCGCAGATGGCCGAGTTCCGGGGCACGGTGCACGCGGTGGTGAACGTCGCGGGCGTGGTCGACTTCGACCCGCCGCTCGACGAGGCCATGCTCACCAACGCGCGCGGCGTCGAGAACCTCGTCGACCTCGCGCGCGAGCTCGGCGACGTGCCCATCCTGCACACCAGCACGTGCTACGTGGCGGGCTACCGCCGCGGGCGCATCCCCGAAGAAGACCCGCGCGTGCACCCGTACCCCCGCTTCGGCGAGGTGCCCGGCGAGGTGCAGTGGGAGCCGCGGAGAGAGATCGTCGAGGGCCTCGACATCGCGGCCTCGATCAAGCGCCACGCCCACGACCGCTTCCGCGTGGCGTCGTTTCAGGAGCAGGCGCGAAAGAACCTCGAGAAGAAGGGCGAGCCCGCGCGCGGGGCCATCTACGAGGCCGAGGTCAAGAGGGTCAAGGAGCGGTACATCACCGACGAGACGGGCCGCGAGGGCACGGCGCGCGCGAAGTACTGGGGCTGGCCCAACACGTACACGTACACCAAGAGCCTCGGGGAGCAGATCCTCGCGGCCTCGGGGCTGCCCTTCACCATCGTGCGCCCGGCCGTGATCGAGAGCTCCATCCGCTACCCCTTCCCCGGGTGGAACGAGGGCATCAACACGATGGCCCCGATCACGTACATGTTCATGAAGGGGCACATGCAGGTGCCCTGGGGCGAGCACACCTCGCTCGACGTGATCCCCGTCGACATGGTGAGCGCGGGGATGATCCTCGCGCTCGCGGCCCTCGTCGCGGGCGAGGCGAAGCCCGTCTACCAGCTCGGCACGAGCGGCACCAACGCCATCTCGATGACGCGCATGATCGAGCTCTGCGGGCTCTACAAGCGCATGCACTTCCTCAACACGGGCAAGGGCAACCCCCTCGTCAACTTCGTGCAGGCCCACTGGGAGCCCACGCCCGTGACCAAGGAGGAGTTCTTCTCGCGCGGCGCGCCGGGCATCGCGAAGGCCGTCCGGAGCGTCTCGGGCCTTCTGCGCAAGGCCGCGGCGGGGCCCGCGGCGGCCGTGGCGAAGCCCGTCTCGAAGGCCCTCGACGCGTACGCCGACGTGGCGCAGCGCAACGGCGAGATCTTCGCGATGTTCGTGCCCTTCATGGCCGAGACCGAGTACGTGTTCTCGACCGAGAACGCCGACTCGCTCACGCGGCGCCTCACGCCCGACGACCGCGCGAAGATCGACTGGGACCCCAAGGGCATCGACTGGCGCCACTACCTGCACGACGTCCACCTGCCGGGGCTCGAGAAGTGGGTGCTGCCCGAGCTCGACGAGCGGCTCAACCGCCCCACGAAGCCCCTGCGCGCGTTCGTGTCGCTCGTGGAGCTGCTCGACGAGGCCGCCGAGCGCCACGTGCACCACACGGCCCTCATGCGGCTGCAGGGCGACGGCCTCGCGCGCACGACCTACCGCGAGTGGAAGCGCCGCGCCGACGCCGCCGCCATGCGCCTCGCCGCGGCGGGCGTCGAGGTCGGCGACCGGGTGATCCTCGCGGGCGCGAACCACCCCGACTGGCCCGTCGCGTACTTCGGCATCCTGCGCGCGGGCGCCGTGGCCGTGCCCGTCGACGCCGCCATGGACGCCGCGGGCCTCGCCGCCATCGCGCGCGCCTCGAAGGCCAGGGCCCTCGTGGTCGACGCGAAGGTCGCCGCGCGCGCCGAGGGCCTCTCGGTCACGCGCCTCGACCTGCACGAGGTGGCGGCCGACGACGACGCCCCGTCGCCTCCGTCCGTTCCGCCCGCGAAGGCCGACACGCTCGCGAGCGTGATCTACACGTCGGGCACCACGGGCACGCCCAAGGGCGTGATGCTCACGCACGGCAACTTCACGTCGCTCCTCGCGGCGCTCGGGCCCGTGTTCCCGCTCACCGCGGGCGACCGCGCCCTCTCGGTGCTGCCCCTGCACCACACGTTCGAGTTCACGTGCGGCATGCTCCTGCCGCTCTCGCGCGGCGCGCAGGTGCTCTACCTCGACGAGGTCACCGGCGAGCGCGTGGTCACCGCCATGCGCGAGGCCAGGGTCACCGCCATGGTGGGCGTGCCCGCGCTCTGGCAGCTCCTCGAGCGGCGCATCTTCGAGCAGGTGCGCGCGCGGGGCGCCGCGGCCGAGACCGCGTTCGACATGGCCCTCGCGTTCAACAAGATGCTCGGCGAGAGGCTCGGCGCCGACGTGGGCAAGGTGCTCTTCGGCGCCGTGCACGGCGCCCTCGGGGGCAACCTCAAGTACCTCATCTCGGGCGGCGCGGCGCTCCCGAAGGAGACCGCCGAGGTCTTTCAATCGCTGGGCCTGCCGCTCGCCGAGGGCTACGGGCTCACCGAGGCGTCGCCCGTGCTCTCGGTCGCGAAGGCGTCTCCGTCGGCGAGGCACGGCACCGTGGGCAAGCCCATCCCCGGCGTCGAGATCAAGATCGCCAACCCCGACCCCGCGGGCGTGGGCGAGGTGCTCGCGCGCGGACCCAACGTGATGGTGGGCTACGCCGACGACCCCGAGGGCACCGCGCGCACGATCGACGACGAGGGCTGGCTGCACACCGGCGACCTCGGCACGATCAACAAGCGCGGCGAGCTCTCGATCGTGGGCCGCAGCAAGGACGTGATCGTCTCGGCCAGCGGCGAGAACCTCTACCCCGACGACGTCGAGCGCGCGCTCGGCGAGGTGAGCGGCATCAAGGAGCTGTGCGTCGTGGGCGTGGCCGACCCCAAGGGCGGCGAGCGCGCGGCCCTGCTCGCGGTGCCCGACCTCGAAGGGGTGCCCGACGACGAGCGGTCTGCGAAGCGCGAGAGGGCCATGAAGCACCTGCGCGCGGCGCTGCGCGACCTGCCGCCCGCGTGGCAGCCCGCGGTGGTGCTCCCCTACGACGCGGAGCTTCCGCGCACGGCCACGCGCAAGGTCAAGCGCGCCGCGGTGCGCCCCATCGCCGAGCGCCTCGTGGCCGCCACCACGCCCGCGCGCGCGAAGGGCGGCGCCCGCGCCGTCACCCCCGTGCGACAGGCCGTGGCCGCCATCGCGCGCAAGGACCCCGCGGAGGTCACCGCCGCCACGCGCATCAAGGCCGACCTGGGCTTCGACTCCCTGATGCTCACCGAGCTCTCGGTGGCGCTCGAGGCCGTGCGCGGGGGCAAGGTGCTGCCCGAGAACCTCGTGGCGATCGAGACGGTGGGCGACCTCGAGCACGCGCTCGACCTCGCCGAGCAGCACGTGGCCGAGGCGCGCACCGCGAAGGTCGACGACGAAGAGAAAGACGTCCCCGAGCTGCCCGGCGCCCTGCGCGACGTGGTGAAGGCGGGCCTCGCGGTGGCGCAGCGGGAGTTCTACGGCCAGGTGATGCACCCGAAGGTCACCGGGCGCGCGTACGTCCCGCACAACCGCAACACGCTGGTGGTGGCCAACCACGCGAGCCACCTCGACATGGGCCTGGTGAAGTACGCCCTGGGCTCGTACGGCCGCGACCTCGTGACCGTGGCCGCCAAGGACTACTTCTTCGACACGCCCCTGCGCAGGGCCTTCAGCGAGAACTTCACCAACCTCGTGCCGTTCGACCGCGAGGGCGGCCAGAACGACCTCAGGCAGACCCTGCGCGAGGTCGGGAGGCTCCTCGAAGAGGGCAAGACGGTGCTGATCTTCCCCGAGGGCACGCGCAGCCCCGACGGGTCCATCAAAGAATTCAAGGGTGCCATCGGGCACCTCGTGGCGCACCACGGGGTCGACGTGCTGCCGGTGTACCTCGGGGGCACCTTCGAGGCGCTGCCGCGCAACGCGTCGGTGCCCCGCAAGCGCGACGTGACGGCGAAGATCGGCCCCGCGCTGCGCTTCGCCGACATCGAGCGCCTCACGCGCGAGCGCGGCAAGGTCGAGCGCGTGCGGGTCATCGCGCGGCTCGCCCAGCGGGCCGTCGAGGCCCTGCGCGACGGGTCGGTGCTCGACCTCTCGGCCATGGACACCCTGCCCGGCGAGCAGCCCACGAAGCACCCGCTGGTGGCCCTCTTCGAAGAGCTCCCCGGGCGCTTCATCAAGGGCCGCGTCGACGCGCCGGTGAGCTTCTACTTCAGCCTCGGCAACGAACCCGAGGGCAAGTGGACCCTGCGCGTCACGCCCGAGACCTGCGAGCTCGTGAACGCGAAGCCCGACGGGGGCACGGCCGACTGCGTGCTCAAGACCTCGCCCGAGATGTTCACCCGCATCGTGCGCGAGGGCTACGAGCCGGGGGTCGCGGAGTTCATGTCGGGCGCGGTGAAGTCGAACGACGTGGCGCTCTTGCAGACCTTCACCCGCGCGTTCCGCCTCGGGTAGCGCGCAGGCGCGCGCGAATGGCCCGGAGCATCTCGCGCTCGCGGGCGTAGTGGTAGCAATCGCAGACGCTCGTGTCGCGCTCCCACCGGGCGTCGCCGTCGAGGGCCGTCTCGGGGTGCATCTCGACGGAGACGTCGCCCGCGCCCACGGCGATGCGCCACCGCTCGCGCATCTTCATCTCGCCCGTGCGCACCGGGGCGGTCACGGCCACGACGACGCCGCGGTCACGGTGCACCTCCACGATGCGGAGGCCCTGCGCGGTCACGGTCTCTTGCACGGCCGTGAGCGCCTGCGCGGGGTCGCTGCGGATCACCGCGTGGGGCCGCACGTACGCGGCCGTGCCCGTGTAGCAGCCCGAGGTGGAGAGCAGCAGGGCGCACAGCGCCATGCCGAGGCGGTGGGTTCGACGCATCGGAGTTCCCGTTGGGTTGAGGGGTGGCCGTCGGATGCGCGGGGCGCGCGGGGCGTTCACGGCGAGCGGGCGCTTCCAGACCCCTCGGGGGACGGTGTATAGGCCGCGGGCATGAAGTACCTCGTCACCGGCGCCACGGGCTTTCTCGGACGACACCTCGCGCTCGCGCTGGCCGAGCGGGGCCACCGCGTGGTGGCGCTCGCGCGCTCGACGGTGCGCGCCCCCGAGCACGCCCACATCGCGGCCGTGCGGGGAGACATCCTCGACGCCGCGGCGCTGCGCGAGGCCGCCGTGGGGTGCGACGGGGTGTTTCACTGCGCGGGCCGCGTGTCGCGCGACCCGGCCGACTCGACGCTGCTCTGGGAGACGCACGTCGTCGGCACGCGCCGGGTGCTCGAGGCCGCGCGCGAGGCCGGCGTGCGGCGCATCGCGTACGCGTCGACGAGCGGAACCATCGCCGTCAGCGACGACCCGAAGTCGATCGCCGACGAGGACTCGCCCGCGCCGCTGCGCTACATCGAGCGCTTCGCGTACTACCGCTCGAAGCTCTACGCCGAGTACGAGGCCCTCGACCACGCGCGCCGCGGGCTCGACGTGGTGGTGGTGAACCCGTCGCTGCTCCTGGGCCCCGGCGACGTGCACGGGTCGTCGACGGGCGACGTGAAGAGGTTCCTCGACGGGCGCATCCCGATGACGCCCGCGGGCGGCGTGGCCTACGTCGACGCGCGCGACGCGGCCGAGGCGATGATCCTGGCGATGGAGAAGGGCGCCGCGGGCCGGCGCTACCTCGTGAACGCGTCGAACTGCACGGTGGCCGAGCTCTTCGCGCGGCTCTCGCGGCTCTCGGGCGCGAAGGTTCCCGCGCTGCGCATGGCGAGGGGCACGACCCTGGCGCGCGTGGGCGCGGGGCTGCTCGAGCGCGCGGCGAAGGCGGTGGGGGTCGAGGCCCCGGTCGACGCGGTGAGCGCCGAGATGGGCCAGCTCTTCTGGTACTGCGACAGCACGCGCGCCGAGAAGGAGCTCGGCTGGCGCGCCCGCGACCCCATCGACACGCTCGCCGACACGGTGGCCGACCTCAGGGCGTAGCCCTCCCCCCGTCCCCCTCCCGCGGACGCGGGAGGGGGTGCCCGGGAGTAGCCTGCATACCCTCACCCCAGCCCTCTCCCGCGAGGGCGCGGGAGAGGGAGCGCCGCCGCGGATCCGCTGCACGCGTGGGAGATCGACCGCATGCGACGACGTCTCGTCCGCGTGACGACGTCTCGTCCGCGCGACGACGGCTCGTCCGCGCGACGACGGCGTCCCATGAGCCGGAGCACGTGGTCGGTTCGACGACACCGCTCGCGGCTCGTCGGCGGCAGCGCTCCCTCTCCCGCGCCCTCGCGGGAGAGGGCTGGGGTGAGGGTATGCAGGCTACTCCCGGGCAC
>JBDHVF010000278.1:0-9335 GCA_039809605.1 Polyangiales bacterium
GGGGCGCAGCGTCGAGAGCGCGAGGCCGCCGGCGAGCCCGCACGCGAGCATCACGGCCGACGCGACCGCCAGCGAGCGGCGAGACCACGCGGCGCGCGGAGGCGCGACGGGCGCGGGCGGAGGGGGCGGCTCGACGGGCTCCTCGGGCGCGACCGAGCGCGACCGGCGCTCGGGGTACGCGGGGGTGATCCCGCTCGCGCCGGGCGCCAGGGCGTCTTCGGTGCGAGCGGGCGCGAACACCGCCGAGGGCGAGAAGAAGGGCCGCTCGCCGAGGCCCGCCTCACACGCCGCGAGCGCGTCGAGCAGGCGCTGCATCGATTCGAAGCGCTCCTTGGGGCGCTTGGCGAGGCAGCGCAGGGTGAGGGCCTCGAGCTCGGGCGGCAGGGCCTCGCCCGCGCCGCGCTCGCGCACGCGCAGCGCCGCGGCGGCGAGCTGCGCGATCAGCAGGTCGCGCGCGCCCGCGGCCTTGAACGGCGCGGCGCCCGTGAGCATGCGGTAGAGCACCAGCCCGAACGCGTACACGTCGGCGGCGTACGACACGGCCTCGCCCTCGATCTGCTCGGGCGCGACGCACTCGGGGCTGAAGATCTCGAGCAGCGCGGGCGCGTCTTGCACCGCGTCGAGCAGGAGGTTGCTCACGGCCACGTCGCAGAGCACCGCGAGGCCCTCGTCGCCGTCGGGGGCGCGGGTGAGGGCGACGCGCGAGGGGCGCAGGTCGCCGTGCACGAGGCCCTGCGCGTGGAGCGCCGCGAGGCCCTCGGCCACCTGCCTCGCGATGGCGACGGCCTCGGGCGGGGCGAGGCGCCGGCGCGCGCGCAGGTAGCTCTGGAGCGACTCGCCCTCGACGCGCTCGGCGACGACGCACACGAGGGCCTCGCGTTCGAACTCGGCCACGCCGGCGCACACGACCCGTTCGACGTTGCGGTGGTCGACGCTCGCGACGCGCTCGACGCCGCCGCCGATGGCCTGCCAGAGCGCGCCCGCGGCGCCCTGAAACGCCGGGTGCGAGAGGAAGCGCACCTCGACGGCGGGGCCCTCGTCGAGGGGCTCGGCGAGGTAGCACTCGCCGCGCGCGTCGCTCTGGAGCCGGCCCGTGATGCGGTAGCGGTCGAAGACCGTGGTGCCGCGCGAGGCCGAGACGGTGCGGTTGACGGCCGGGCTCACGGCACCGCCCCGCGCAAAGGCAACGAGCCCTGGTCCGCGCAACGCCTCACGTTCGCGACGAACGCTACCCCCGCGGCGGCGGTGCTGTACAGCGCCGACGGGGCGTTCAGGCCGGCGACGGGAGGCTCAGCCACTTCATGATGTCCTGGCGGCGCGCGACGCCGACGAGGTGGCGGCCGTCGACGACGGGCACCTGCTCGCGGTCGGCCAGCTCGCGCAAGGCGTCGAGGGCCTCGTCGTCGGGGCGCAGGGTGCGCAGCTCGCTCACCGGGGTCATCACGTCGGCGACCGAGAGCATGTTCCAGCGGTCGCGCCCGACGCGGCGCACGTCGTCCATGCGCACGAGCCCGACGATGTCTCCGCCGGTCACCACGGGGAACTCGTGCTGGTCGCTGTTCATGATCACGTCGCGCACGAACTCGGCGAGGCTCACCTCGGGCGCCACGGTGTCGACGCGGGCGCGCATCACCTCGCGCACGGGCACGTGCTCGAGCGCGAGGCGCACCTGGAGCTGCCGCTCGCTCGCGCGCGCGGCGTTGTTGAGGAACCACCCGATGAGGATCAGCCACAGGCCGCGGCCGGCGCCGCCGCCGCCGAGCACGGGCACGCGGAAGCCGAAGAGGGTCGACGCGCCCGCGGCCATGAGCACCCACGCGACGGCCTGCCCGGCGCCCGCGGCCCAGCGCGTCGCGGCGCGCAGGTCGCCGGTGATCCACCAGAGCGCGGCGCGCAGCACGCGCCCGCCGTCGAGGGGAAAGCCCGGCACGAGGTTGAACAGGCCCAGCGTGATGTTGGTGGGCCCGAGCCACACGAGCAGCGTCGGCAGCGGGCCGAGCGCGTGCACGAGCGCCACGGGGTCGTCGGCGTGCGTAGCGATCGCCTCGCGCGACAGGGCCATGCCCGCGACGAGGCTCGCGGCGCCGATCGCGAGGCTCACCGCGGGCCCCACGGCGGCCATGAGGAACTCGGACTTCGGCGACGGGGGCTCGCGCTCCATGTGGGCCATGCCGCCGAAGATGAAGAGGGTGATGCGGCGCACGGGGATGCCGTTCCGCCGGCCCACGACGGCGTGCGAGAGCTCGTGCAGGGCGATGGAGGCGAAGAACGAGGCGGCGGCGACGAGCGCGAGCCCCCACGAAAGGAGCGGCGACCACTCGGGGTGCGCCCGCGGAAAGAGCCCCCCGCCGAGGTTCACCGTGATGAGCGCGAAGATCAGCGCGAGGGACCAGTCGGCGTAGAGGTCGACGCCGAACACGCGCCCGAGCCTGATGCCGGGCGTCGCGTCGTCGCGCCGGGCGGGTGTTGTGTCTGCCATGCGCGAAGGGCGAGCAACCGACGTGCCCGCCGCAGAGGGGTCAGTGCGAGGGCACGTTCTTCTGGCCCTGGGTGCCGGGGCCCGCCTGGCCGCTCGCGCCGGTGCCACTGCCGATCTCGATGTCGCGCGCGCCCGCGCGATGCTGCGGCGCGTTCATGCAGACCTCGAGCACGCCGTTGTCGAACGAGGCCTTGATGCTCTCGGGGTCGACGCCCTCGGGCAGGCGGATCGAGCGCTGGAAGCTCCCGTAGCTCCGCTCGCTCTGGTAGACGCTGCCGCGGGTCTCGTCGTGCTCGTAGCGGCGCTCGCCCTCGATGGTGAGCACGTCCTGGTCGAGGCGCACGCGCACGTCGTTCTTCGAAACGCCCGGCAGGTCGGCGCGCACCACGAGCTGGTTGTCGCGCTCGAAGGTCTCGATCTGCGGCGCCCACAGCCGCGTGCCCAGCGACTCGCCGCGCGTCTGCATCCCCTGCCGCCCGCCGCCGTAGAGCGACGGGCCCATGCCGAAGTCTTCGAAGAGGTTGTCCATCTCCTCCATGAAGCGTCGCATGAACGTGAAGGGGCTCGAGAGCGGCGAGATCGCCCCGAGCTGCGAGCGATTGCCTCCGCGCGTCGAGAGCTCGCCCTGCGGGGAGCCGCGCGTGATGCCCGTCTGCCCCTGCTGCCGCTGCACGTTCTGCCCCGACACGCTCTGCCCCTGCGCGCCCTGCACGTTCTGCCCCTGCGTGCCCTGCTGGTACTGCCTTTCAGCCATGTTGCCTCTCCTCCCTGTCATCGGACGGCGCGGCGACCTTCAGCCGTTGGCCGGAGCCGAGCTGATCTCCGCGAGCGCCGAGTTGGGGTCCTTCACCCGCGCGAGGTCGCCGATCGACACGATGCCGATGGGCGCGCCGTCGCGCACCACGGGGATGCGCCGGACGGCGCTCGTGCGCATGAGCTGCACCGCCTCCTCGACGCTCGAATCGGGGCCGAGCTGCACGATCTGCTGGCTGCACACCTCGCCGGCCATGCACGTGTCGGGGTCTCGGCCCTCGGAGAGCGCCCGCACCACGAGGTCGCGGTCGGTCACGATGCCGAGCAGCCTGCCGCGCTCGTCGGTCACCAGCACATCGCCGATCTGGCAGTCGCGCATCATGCGCGCGACCTCGCGGATCGACGTGTCCCGGCGCACGGCGGTGACACCTCGAGTCATGACGTCCTGGAGCTTTCGAGCCATGGTCTCCCTCCGCTGGGCGGCCACGAAGCAAGGCATGCACCGCGCAAGACACTCCGCGGTTTCGCCTCGACCGCGCCGCCTCCCCACGGAGCGTGGCGGCGGCGCACAGCACGTGCGCCTCACGTGTGGCCCGAGGTCTCGCTTCGCTCAGGGCGTCGCGAGAGAGGATCTCTCACGGCCTCACTGCCACTCGATCGCGACGGTGGCGATGTAGCGGTCGTGGGCGTGGGCGATGGTCGCGAGCGGCAGCGGCGCGGTCGCGCGGCGCACGCAGAGCGAGACGGGGCCCGCGTTGGCGACGGTGCTCGCGGGCCCTCCCCACGCGCCGACGTGCTGGTTCGAGAAGCGAAAGTCCATCACGAAGGCGAGGCGGCCGTGGCCTCCGCTGGCGCACGCGGCGATCTGCGCGGCGTGGGCGGTGAAGTGGGCGTCGAGCTCGGGCAGGCGCCCGCAGCGCTCGCCCGCGATGGGGATGGGCGCCATGCCGTCGAAGCAGCGCGAGATGGCGAGCGGCGTGATGGTCACGCCCGCGGCCTCGGGGGGCGCCGCGGCGTCGGACTCCTCGGGCGGCGCCTCGCCGTCGGGATCGGCCTCGGCGCCCGCCTCGGCCTGCTCGCGGACGTCGCTCGACGGGGGCGTCGCGACGGGGCTCTCGGCGGCGACCTCGGGGCGCGTGCGGGGACGCAGCGCGAGCATGCCGCCGCCGAACACGGTGACGAAGCCCGCGACCAGGGACGCGAGCGCGACGACGACGACCGTCCGCGGGGTGAACTGTTCGCTCACGGCGCGATCGGATAGCGGGTTCCGCGCGAAGGCGCAATCCCGCCCCGCGGGTCACCTGAGCTCGAGCGCCCGGATCTCGAGGAGGAGGTAGAGCTCGCGGTAGACCTCGAGGAGCTGCGCGCGGCGCTCGGAGACCACGCGCTGCACGAGCCCCCGGACGGTGGCGCGCCCGTCGGCGCGCGTGAGCAGGTCGTGGGCGAGCGCGCCGAGGCCGAGGCGCCCGATGCCACGGATGGGGGCGGCCACGCCGACGCGCCGGTCGAGCAGGGGCTGAAAGTGCTCGGCCGGGTCGTCGAGCCACTGGGGCGACTGGCGCAAGAGCTCGAAGGCGTCGACCGTGAGCGGCAGGGCCGTGGGCGGCGGGGCGATGCCGCGGAAGAACCGCAGCGTGCCCTTGCGCCAGCGGAAGAGCTCGGCGAGCTGCTTGCGCGCGAGCCCGTCGCAGAGCTGCGCGAGGCGCGCGTCGTCGAGCAGGCCGAGCTGCGTGAGGGCGCGCTGCAGGCGGCCTTCGAAGCGGGGCATCATCGCGAGGGCCATGTCGAGCTCGCCGCGCCGGATCGCGCCGCTCGCCACGAGGTGCTCGCCCATCATCTCGCTGGCGAGGTTGCTCGCGAGGTGCGTCGGGCGGCCCTTGTGCAGGTAGACCTCGCGGCGCGTGGGCGCGAGCTCGCCCACGAGCATGCCCGACTCCTCGGCGAAGACGAGGCGCGCGAGCGCGTGGAGGAAGGTGCACTCGGGCAGCGCCTCGGCCCAGTCGGCCACCACCTGCCCGACCTCGCTCGTGGTGGCGGTGCGGCGGTCGAGGTGGGGCGCGAGCTCGGGCACCTCGGAGGCCCTGCGCGGCGGGCCGTCGGGGCCGGTGACCAGGTCGTCGGGCGCGAGCGAGCCGTTGAACGCCATCTCGAGGAGGCGCGCCCAGGTGAAGCGCCCGCGCGACGCCGCCCCCTCGGCGCGCACCTCGTAGAAGACCAGCGGCACCTCGCGGGTGACCTCGGGGTCGGGCTTCTCGCGGTAGAGGTTCGACACGTCGCTCGGGCGCGAGAGGCGCTCGCGCGTGGTCACCTCGTCGCTCGCGGGGGGCGTCTCGCGCGCGAGGGCCCTGCCCGCGGTGCGCGCCCAGCTCACGAGCGCCGCGAGCAGGGGCCGCGCCTCGGAGGGGTCGCCCGCGTGCGTGGCCAGCGCGGCGCGGAACTCGTCGGCGGTCTGGAAGCGCTCCGCGGGCGAACGGGCGAGGGCGCGGAGCACCACGCTGACGAGGCTCGGCGGGTGGTCGGCGAGCACGTCGATGAGGGCCTCGACCTCGCGGTCGCGCGTGGCGAGCATGCGCCCCACGTCGGAGCCCGAGGTGAAGAGCGCGCGGCCGGTGAGCACCTCGGCCAGCACCACGCCCGCGGCGAAGAGGTCGACGCGGTGGTCGACGGCCTGCCCGAGGAGCTGCTCGGCGGCCATGTACCCGAGCTTGCCGCGGTTGCTCGACGTGGGCAGCACGGGCTCGAGCCGCGCGCCCGGGATCGGGTGTGCGCCGCTCGCCGTGCGAGCCTGGAGCGCGATCCCCAGGTCGCCGAGCTTCACGTCGCCCGAGAGCGAGAGGAACACGTTCGACGGCGACACGTCGCGGTGGATGAGCCCGTGCCCGTCGGGCCCCCGCAGCTCGTGGACGTGCGCGATGCCCGCGAGGAGGTCGCGCACGACGTGGCACGCGAGGGGGGCCTCCATGCGCCGCATCGTGTGCTGGAGCGCGCGCTGGAGCCGCCAGAGGTCGACGCCGTCGACGTACTCGAGCACGAGGTACGGCTCGGCCTCCTGCTCGCCCGCGTCGAGCACCGAGACCACGTTGGGGTGGCCGATGGCGCGGCCGAGCACGGCCTCGCGCCGCAGGATCTCGCGGTACACGGGGTCGCGCCGGTGCCGGTCGCTCAGCACCTTGATCACCACGGTGGCCCCCGAGGGCGCCGCGGCGAGAAAGACCTCTGACATTCCGCCCACGGCGAGGCGCTCACGAAGGGTGTACCCGCCGACCCTGGCTCCTGGCGCTCGAACCGTCACGACGGTGTCTAGGGTAGACAAATTCGCGGCCCTTGCGCCATCGCTTCGGCCGCGGTGTGCGGGTCGCGTACGGTGGACAGCCCCGCGGAGCGGTTGTATCCAACGGCGCCCGCGCGGGCTCCTACGTCCGCGCGACGCGGCGGACGGGACCCGCCGACGCCCCGAGAGAGAGCTGAAGACCGATGAGCATCGACCGCGCGAGGGCCACGCCCGAAGCAGACAACCTCCCGATCGGGCGCCCGCCGCTGATCGGGCGCGTGCTCGAGCGCGAGGCGATCACCACGGCGGTCTCGCGGGCCATCGCCGACGCGCGGCCGCAGGTGGTGACGCTCATCGGCAACGCGGGCGTGGGCAAGAGCCGGCTCGTCACCGAGGTGATCGCCGACCTGCGCGAGCACTTCCCCGACCTGCGCGCCTACCGGGGCGTGGCGCGGCCCGACACGGGGCTGCACCCGGCCATCGCGCGCATCCTCCGCGAGCGCTTTCAGCTCGCCGAGGGCGCCGACGCGCTCGCGCAGGCCAACGAGGTCTGCGCCCAGGTGATGGACCTCTTCGGCGACCGCCGCGTCGACGAGATCCTGCACTTCCTCGGGGCCTTTCTGGGCCTGCGCGCGGGCACCACGGCGCTGGCCGAGGCCGTCGACGAGGACCCGCGCACCTTCCAGCTCGTCTCGATGGCCGTGCTCCGGCGCTTCTTCGAAGTCGACGCGCAGCGCTCGCCCCTGCTGCTCGTCTTCGAAGACGTCCACTGCGCCGGGCCCGACGGCATCCGCACGCTCCGCACGCTGATCGAGCAGGTGCGCGGCGCGCCCATCGTCGTGCTCTGCACCGCGCGGCCCGAGCTCCTGACGAAGTGCCACGACTTCACCTCGACCCCTCGCGGCCGTCACCTGCGCGTCGACCTCGCGCCGCTGTCGGCGAGCGAGAGCGAGGTGCTGGCGCGCATGCTCCTGGCGCCCATCGAGGGCTGCCCCCGCGAGCTCGTCGACACGGCCGTGCGCATGGGCGGGGGCAACCCCCAGCTCCTTCACACCCTGGTGCGCATCTTCTTCGACCAGGGGGTGATCCAGGCCGACGCCTCGGGCATGTGCCTCATCGACCTCGACCGGCTCTCGCAGATCTCGCTGCCCATGTCGGTCGAAGACGCCGTGCACGCGCGGCTCTCGTCGCTCACGCCCGCGGAGCGCCAGCTCCTCGAGTGGGCGGCGCTCATGGGGCAGGTCTTCTGGCTCGGCGGGCTCGTGGTGCTCGGGCGCATCGGCAAGGAGCCGCCGCAGCTCTGGGGCGGCGGCGAGGACCTCGCGCACCACTACCGCGACCTGCTCAAGGGCCTCGAGCAGCGGGAGTACGTCGCGAAGCTCCCCCGCAGCTCAATCGCGGGCGACGAGGAGTACATCTTTCGCAACAGCCTCGAGCGCGAGCGCATGGAGAAGGGCGTCTCGCCCGAGGACGCCGTCGGCCACCACCAGGTCATCGCCGAGTGGCTGGAGTTTCGCTTCGACGACGACAAGCGCACCGAGGAGAGCATCGACCTGCTCGCGCGCCACTACGAGAGCGGCGACCGGCCGCTGCGCGCCGCGCGGTGCTACAAGGCCAGCGCCGACATCGCCCGCCGGCGCTACGCCAACCAGAAGGCCATTCAGCACTACGAGAAGGCCCTGGCGATGTTCGGCGAGCACGACGTGAAGCTGCGCCTCGAGGCGCACGAGCACCTCGGCACCGTGCTGCGCCTCGTGGGCCGCACCGAGGAGGCCTTCAAGCACTACCACGCGATGCTCGGGCTCGCGTGGGGCCTCGACCTCAAGAACAAGGGCGGCGCGGCGCACAACCTCATCGGGCGGCTCTACCGCGACGCGGGCTCGCTCGACGAGGCCATGCGCCACTTCGGCACCGGCCTCGCGCTCTTTCAGGCCGCCGAGGACCAGCGCGGCATCGCGTCGAGCTACGACGACATCGGGTACACGCACTGGCGCCGCGGCGCGTTCGAGACCGCCGAGCGCTTTCTGCAAGACGGCCTCGACCGCCGCGAGGCCCTCGGCGACAAGCACTCGATCGCGCTCTCGCTCAACAACATCGCGCTCGTCTACCAGGACACCGGGCAGTACAAGCTCGCGCGCGAGGCGCTCAACCGCGCGCTCTCGCTGCGCGGCGAGTCGGGCGACAAGCCCGGCATGGTCATCACGCTCAACAACCTCGGCACGCTGCACCAGGACATCGAGGAGCACGAGAAGGCCATCGCGGTGTGGCGCCAGGCGCTCGAGCTCGCGCGGGAGATCGGCGACCGGCGGCGCCAGGCCCTGCTCATGCTCAACATCGGCGAGGGCAAGTACCGCCTGGGCGAGACCGACGAGTCGATCCGCATCTTGAGCGAGGTCGAGGACCTGTGCGTCGAGCTCGGCGACCGCTTCCTTCTGGCCGAGGCGCGGCGCGGGCTCGGCAAGGCGTACTTCAACCACGGCGACGTGGCGCGCGCGGAGAACTACCTCGAGCGCGCCCTGGAGCTCTTCGAGCAGGTGCGCTCGCGCATCCACACCGCCATCGCGCAGCGCTCGCTCGCCGAGGTGCTGCGCGCGTACGGCCGCGACGACGACAAGGGCCGGCGCGCCGAGGCGCTCTTTCGCAAGGCGCTGCAGGCGTTCGAAGACCTCGGGGCCGAGATCGAGATCGCGCGCACGGGCAAGGAGCTCGCGGAGTTCCTGCTCGAGAGCGCCGACGGCCGCCCGCCGCCGCCCGCGCTCTTCGCCGAGGCCGACGAGCTGCGCGCGCGCGCCGAGGACATCTTCGACAAGATCAAGCGCGACTCGGCGGCCG
>JBDHVF010000279.1:0-9330 GCA_039809605.1 Polyangiales bacterium
GCGGTTCTGCTGCACCCGATCGCGGTCGATTACGGCGGGCCGCAGCGCCCGCTCCGAGCGGTTGTCTGTGGGCTCCATCTCGCCGGTGTCATCCCGCAGGAACGTCACCCACAGATCCACCTCGCGCTCGATCCGACGCGCCATCGTCACGCAGTCCTCGTCGGTCCACGGCTCGGCCGCCAGACGCAGCAACTCCCGCCGCGCTCGCGCCCGGTACTGCAACCACGTCGAGGGGGCCAGCTCCTCGCGACGCCCGTACAACCCCATCACCCACGACAGGTGCGCACGCAGCGGCGTCATCATCGCCACCACCTCGGCGCACTCGGGACGCAACGCCAGCAGGTCCCGCGCCGCCCGCAGTGGGTGAGCCAGGCAGCGCTGATCGCTCCCGTGCGCCACGTGCTGGAACCGCTCGGCCTCGTCGGTCACCACGCCCCCGTCGATCTGCGGGCCGAGCACGGCGCGCGGCACCATCCCCGAGCCCGACGGGTCGATCCAGTACGCGGTCAGTCGGAACGTGGTGAACACCCACATTACGGCCCGCTCGCCATCGACCCACCACCCGGTGCTGTCCTCGTAGACCACGGGCTCGTGCGTGATCTGCTCGACGATCCACCAGAAGGTGGGCACCAGCGCCGCCGCGGTCCGGTCCCACATCGCCACGATCTGCCCGCCCGACAGGGGCCAGTGCCACACCGTACGCGCGAAGGTCTCGACGTTGCCCACCGTGGCCCCCATCGTGGCGCGCAGGGTCGCGAGCGTCGCGTGGGTCCGCGGGCCGTAGTCCGAGTCGAACAGGGCCACGGGCGCCTTGGCTCGGACGCGCCGTTTGCAGCGCGGGCACCAGCCCTGGTGCAGCACATGCCGGATGACGCGAAGGACCCGCTCGTTGGCCTCGAACTCGAAGCGCTCGGTGGTCTTGTCAGACGGCTCGACCGCCCCGCCACACGTCGGACAAGGGCCGGGGTGGTGCTCGTGGCTGTCGTCGATGTGCTCGGGGCGGGCGCGCTTGTGACCCGCGTGACCGTGCTGACCGCCGCGCGGTTTGTCCGAAGGCGGTCGCGCCGGTGGTGGCGTTCCGCGCCCTCCGCCGCGCCCGCCGTTTCCGAGCTTGCGCTCCAGCTCCTCGACCTTCGCGGTCAGCGCGAAAACGACCTTCTTGAGCGCCGCGTTTTCCTCCCGCAGGGCCACGTTCTCCGCGTTCGCGGCGGCGAGCTGCGACTCCAGCAGTGCGACGCGAGCAACCAACTCGCGGATGGGCGAGAGAGGGTCCACGACGATGCAGATCAGCTTGGACAGAGATGGAACTCCGTCAAGACCCTGCAAATACAACCTGAACTGTTACCCAGGCCCTTCAGGGGCAACGGCCCGAGAAAGCATGGCCCGGTTCGACAACCACACGAGGCCGCGTGCTACCCTCCCACGAGGAGCCGTCATGATGCGCGCGGACAACGTCGAATTGCTTGCCGTTCTCGGGAGCCACCTCAATGCGGCCCTTGCCGCGGTGCGAGGGAACGTGGACCGGATGCGGGGCCTCGACCCCAACTCGATCGAGGCGACTTTCGTGCGCCTAGCGCATGCGTCAGCGTGCGAGCGCGTGCGCAGGCTCGCGCTCGCCATCGAACGGGTCCAGTTGCGCCTCTCCCGTGAAGCGGCCTGATCGGGCCGCCCAGCCCGCTCGGCCTGGGGCGACTCACGGCGGCGACCCCAGGCAATCCGGCGGTCCGTCAACGCAGTCGTTGTGCGAGAACGACCTGCGACGAGTAGTGGAGGATCCGGCGGCTGTTGGTGCGGAACTGGTACTCGATGTCTCGCTGATCAATGATCCGCCACGTTGCCGCATCAAGGTACGCAGTGACAGTGTCCTCCCGAAGCTCGACCGCGGTGCCGGATTCCTGCCAGTCGAGAGGGCTACCCACACACAGAAGGCCGTCCTTGCGGATCAGATACCGGAGCGTCGTCATCAGCGCACGCGGGTCGGGGTGGCGGTCAATGACGTTGAGACAGCACACGATATCGAAGTACTCGTGGGTGATCGGGGCGGTTTCTGCGGTCGCCTCGAAGAACCTTGCCTTGCGTTGGGCAGCCTCCGAGCGAAGGGCGTCCCGAAGCTCGGGGGTGACATCGAGCCGAAGGAAGCCGTCCAACGGCAAGTGGTTGATGAGGAGTTGCGGCGAAAGCGGCTCGCCGAGGACCATCTGCCTCGCAAGAGCGCACAGCTTGGGCGACGGCTCATAGCCACGCACGTCGGTCACGGACTCGAACCCTTCGCAGATCTCACGCACGAGTCGCCCGCTGGCGCAGCCGATGTCCGCAACCCGCTCAAGGCGGAAGTCGGGCATCTTCCGAAGGTTTTCCCGGAGGAATTCGACGACCCCGGTATAGAAGGGGATGTTCCGGGCGCCGAAGTCGAATGGCGTGCCACGGCCCTCGGGAAACCGCGCATGTTTCAGCAAGAAGTCGCCCCATTCGGCCTCGATATAGCGAGCACTGTAGCCGGGCTGGAGATAACGTGTGTCGGTCATCGTCGTTCTCTCGCGTAGGGGCGCATTCGTTGCGCTGTCATTGGTCTTCGGAGACCACAACCTCGTTGTCGGTCGCACTTCTATTGCGGTGATCAGAGCACCAGCCTGTTATCGGCAGTTGTACTGTACCCGGAGCCCGGCGTTGCGTGTTTCGCATGCGCGACGGTGTTCAGCACAAACCTGAGCCAGTGGAATCACCTCCGCGATATTCCACCCCTCCGACGTGATGCGCACACGTGTACGATCCGATGTATCCACGGTCAACCCGATGCGCGCACCGGGAGCTTCGGGCATCCCGATGTGGGTTGGATTGGTGTTGGGTGTTTCGGTGCCAGCATCAGGAGCCCCTCCGTCCGCCGCCGTACCGGCATCGCTGGTGCCGCCGCCACTCGAGGGCGGGGTTGCGGGGCTGGCCGTGCACTCGACGTTGGCACCCGCACCGATCTCCCTGGAGGTCCGTGCGTTGAAGCTGAGACTGGAGTAGTAGGCAGCATTCACGACCCACTGCCCACAGGAAGGGTCCGGATGGTCACAACACGAGACGAGATCATCCGTGTACCTCCGCTGGGTGGGGTCTACCGTGTAGATCCGCTGGACCTGGACATCCATCGTCCCAGAATCCGTAGTCGAAAAGGTCAGCCCGAGCCGACCAGAACACGTGTCTGACGCCTTGGCTGCAAGTCCGGCAGCCACCGCCCTCTGTTCCTCATTCGAGCTGAACGGACTTCCGCTAACACTCATCACTCGTGCGACCCCATTGGGGTCAAAAAAGAGCGTCTGTGGGGCCGACGTAGCTATCGGATTCGCACCGGGCGAAAGCACGATTCTACGCCCAAGCAGTGAACTCACGACATCGGCGTTGTCCGAATAGGCCGCGAAGAGCGGCGCTCGCCTCGCGACATACTCCGTCGTGCACGCCACGACGACGCATACCGCCCCAACAGAGATCAAGGCCGCCACCGCTGGCATGGAGGACTTCATTTGGATGGCGCGCATACTCGTAGCAACATTTCCCAGCGTCAATACTTTTCGCCTTACAGCGAGCAAACGGAAACTCACCTCAACGTAGGTGTCTACCCTACCCTCAGCAGGCCGGTGGAAGGGGTGCCGAGTCTCCCCGCGCGGAACCTGTCGACGCTCACGGCAGGTGACCCGGGGTCTGCTCACGAGCGGTGGTCCACCCCTTCGTGACTGCGGTCTGGGCCCCCTGGGTCAGCGCTCGCGAGCACTGACCCACCCCGCCGCGGCGCCGCTCCGGCTGGATTGCGGGCGTGCGCTCCCGCCCTTGCACCATCTATCGTAAGCGCTTCGTGCCCCATCCTCGCGTTCGCGACCGGCAGCGCACCTGCGCGGCCCGCGTGCAAGCGCGCCCTTACGCGCGTTCCTGCAAACCGTGGCACCGCGACAACGCCCACCTCGCCACGGCTGGTCACCTCCACCCGAGGAGCTTGCGCGAGGTGACGTGGAATCGCTCGTCGAGATACTGAGCGACCGCCCCGGCGAGGATCGAACGCGCCTCGTCGTCGTTGTACTTCAGACTCTTGGTGAGCAGACGCCCCGCCTTCTCGAGCGTCGCCTCCACCGCGGCCACGCAATCCGGGTACGAGCGGCCGCTGCGGTCGGCCCGGTTGGTGTGGATCTGGCCGAGGAAGGCCGCGAAGTCCTCGTCCGCCATGAACTCCGATCCGCGCAGCACCTCGACGAGCACGGCCTCGAAGTAGCCGGGGTTGTACCGCTCCTCCGCGCTCGAAAACCATGCGCGGAGCATGAGCGCGAGGCGCTGCGCCTCGTTCTCCGGGGACTCCGCGCGGACCCCCTCGCGCAGGAGCGGCTCGTCGAGATCCGCGTCCCAGTCGTCGTGCTCGCGCTCCCGTCCGCCCGGCGTCTCGAACGTCACGTAGAGCCGCGCGGGCTTGAAGACGAGCCCGTCACGCTTCCGCCAGAGTTCCACGGTGGCCCTCTGCCCGGCACGCACGCGGGCGATCCATGCGCGCGCGGTCGGGTGGAGTTCCTCGGGCGGGTCCTCCTTGATGAATCGCTTCAACGTACCCATCGTGTGCGCCTCCCTTTGCCACATCCTCCGCCGCCGAGGAGGCCGCGAGCGCTTCCAAGACCAGCGTGATCGAGTTCGCGCAGGCCGAGCGGCGGTGCTCCTCGCTGTCGCCGCCGTGCCCTTCGTCCGCGAAGTCGCTGACGCCCTTGACGACGAGCCAGGATGGCTCGCCGTCACCTTCCGGCGTCGCGAGCAACCCGACTCCTTCCATCTCGCCGCCGATGATGCGCTCGGAGAGCCCCTCCCCCGCCTTGCGCTTCTCTTTGTCTAGGTCGGCGAGCTTCTTGTTCAGCTTCGCGGCGAGGTGGTCTCGGTAGGCGCGGCAGCGGATCTGCGACGCGCCGCTCAGCATCGCCCCGAAGTGGACCCCGTACCCGGCGGCTCCGCTCGCCTCTCGTCGCTCCTGATGGCGACGCAGCAGATCGCGCATCGGCCTGTTGGTCGAGACCGGCTTCACGCGATCATACCGGACCCGCGGAAGTCGCCCGTCGGCTTCCGTGTCCACGATCAGCGCGTCGTAGGAGAGGACGTGGGACGCGACGAGCACGTCGCCGAAGTTCTGCCGCTCGCGATCGATCCCGAAGGCCATGCCCACCGCGATGATGTACCGCGCCCCCGTCTCGATCGGGCAGAGGAGCGCCTTCGTCGCGGAGCCCCCCGCCTGCAGCGCGCCCATCTCAGTCTCCACCGCGAACACCCGGTAGTTGGGGTGCACCTGCCCGAGGTCGAGGTAACTGCTCAGCCGCCCCTCGATCACCTGCGGCGTGATACCCATGCCACCCACGACGGCCCGGAGCGTGTCGCGCTCGGTCCTCGTCGTGACGAAGAGGAGCACGTCGCAGCGCAACGCCGGCTTCACATCGGGAGCCGGCTGCCGGACGAGGGGGAGGGTCGTTCCCTCCGGGAGTTCGCTTTCAACGTCAAGCACAAGGCGGCCACTTCGAACGACCGCCTCGAAGATGTCCGTCTGCGAGACCACGCGGCATTCTACGAAGCCCGCGCGGCGGGTCAACGACAGCCGCGCGGAGTTCCACATGGTCCCCGCAGCGGGAACGTTGCGAGCGCGCCGCGCAACGCATCGCAGTGCTCCTCCGACGCGGTCGTGTCCGACGTGGCCACGAAGCTCGGTCTTCGCTGCGCAGACGAGTCGGCGATCAGGGCTCTGGCGGCGCTACGCCGATCCAGGGCACCCACCGGGAGTGGATCGTGTCCGTGAAGAACCGCTCGATGGCATCGCGCTGATGCTGCGCGAGCCCGGCCCACGCGCCGGGGGCGAGGACGAGGTTCTCGCAGTTTCGCAGCGCGAGCTCCCAGATGCAGCCGATGAACTCAGCCTCATCGACCGTGCGTTCGAGCCGGTCGAGGATTGGTCCCAGGGCCCGGGCGTGGCGGCGCTGGATCGCGAGTGAGATCAGCGTGCCATCCCCGTCGGGGGCAACGTCGAGCGTGAGGGAGGGCAAGGCCGCGCGCGGCGCGCCGTGGGGGATCGCAGCGCCGGAGAAGTCGTAGATGGGCGTGAAGAAGCTCGCGACGGCGAAGGCCACCGGCCGTGTCCTGCGCGTGATGAACCGGAAGAACCGGTCGTAGGTGCGGGTCTTCCAGACAGCGTCATGCGCGAGCTTGGCCTGCGTGAGGTGGTGGGTGCCGACGTACACGTCGTAGGCGTGGCTGATGGCCACGGCGACTGCGTACGGCGACGCCCCAGGGTCCTCGGCGACCATCCGCACCATCTGCCGACTCTGCTCCTCCTGGCAGCGCTTCGCGTACAGTTCCCGAAGCACCGCGCGGTACGACAGCAGGAACAGCTGCTCGGTCGTCGGCGCGATGAGAGACCGCGTCTCGATCTCGCGGAACAGGCTGGTGTCGTGCTCGTTGCAGAGCCCCGGGAACGTCGTCGCGTCGCGGACGCCCACGGGCCGAGCGTTCGCGAGGGGTCGCTCATCGAGCCGCAGGTCCATCCTGAACATCAGGACGTGGTTCGTCGCATCGGCGAGTCGTTGGATCGGCCCTGCGCGTTGGATCGAGTGCGACCGGATCGGACGCCGAGGGCAGGGCGGCGAGACTGGTGCGCAGCACGTCGCGGCGGGTGTCGCGCGACTCACTCGGAAGGCCGCAGCTCGCAGAGGGCCCATGTCGCGTTCGTCGCGAAACTCCCCGGCGAGTCGCGGGTCGCGCCGCAATTCGGCGATCGATGGCCCGTCGCCGCGTGCGAGTTCCTCCAACATCGCGCGCAGGATGCGCGGGTCGAGGGGCGAGTTGTCGGTCACGAGCGCACTGCCTTTCCATAGAGCTTGATGAACGCTCCGTCTCGGGGATGGCCGGGTCGGGCCCCGAGCCTGACACGGCGCGCACCCTCGGGCTTTCACGATGGCGTTCGGGCCCCTTTCGCACGCCGGCTCGCTGTTCACGAGGCGTGCGAAGGCTCGGGTGGCATCCCTACCCCCCGCCGACTCAGAAAGAGCAGGTCCGCCGCGAACCCCCGGAGTCGGTCCGAGTGCGCGGGGCCGTCCGTGTCCTCGGAGCGGCTGGGTAGCTACTCCACGTCGTCTCGCTCAGGAAGAGCACGTCGGAGGTCTTCGCCAGCGGCGGAGAGTCCATCGGCGAGTTCGTGAAGCTCTTCAAACGCCACGTCGCCCCCATCTACGGCCGCCCGCATCACGGCCTCGTGGAGCTTGGACTTCAGATCAAGCGTCGCGAAGAGAAACTTCTCGGTGGCTGCCGGACGCTTCGCATCGACGAGGAGCATCCCCGCGGCTTCGATGAGTACGGCGATCGACCTCGCCGCCTCCGCGAGATGATTGCCGACGCTCATCGGAACGCGCTCGACGCCGCGCCACTCGACCCACGCTTCGAGCGTTGCGCGCCCGACCTCTCCCGCCGAACGCCCTGCGACGTACCGCACGACCTCCTGTGGCTCCGCGTCCCGCGGAAAGTGCGTGTCGCACGCAGCATCGCGCGCCAGATCACCAACGACATCGTCCCGTTCGGCCTGCTTCTCCAACCACTTCGTGAAGTTCTCGCGCGCCATCGTGCGATGGTACCGAGCCCGCTGCCTCAGCACCTCCACACGATGTCGCTCAGTCGGCGTCGAACGTTGGAGCTCCAACGGTTCAGGCGGAGCCAAACGCGGCGCCCAACGCCGCGCACCGTCACGCACTGTCCGCGTCCTTCGCCGGAAACCGCTCAATTCGTAGCGTTTCGTGTCGATGTGCGACGCGGCCTCGGCGCTTCAAATCCTCTCGCCCCGACTCGTTTTCACCGCATCACGCGGTGGTCGTCACGGCAACGGTTCCAACGGAGGCGCGGATCACCGACGGTGGTTCGCGCCTCTTTCCGTTGGGGAGAGCGCGGGTCACGGGACCGGCGTGGTGTTCGTGCACACGCGATCGACGAGCTGCTCGGCGTACGTCACCGTGCGCAGCTCGACCCGATCGAGGGTCGTCACGCCGAGCCCCGCCCCCGAAGGCGCTTCGCGAGGCTCCGCGCGCCCGGCCGGCGGAGCGCCGCCGCCGCAGCCCGCCGGGCAGTTCGGGTCCTCTTCGGTGCGAACGACGTCGTACACCACGCGCGTTCGCACGACGACGACGCGGCCGCCAGGGGCGCGGTGGAAGGAGTACGTGACCGGCCGGAGGCACCCGTCGCCGCAGCGTGCGGGCACCGCGCATGCGGCCGCGACGAGCACGAGCTGCCCCGTCGCGTCCGCGTAGAGCGCCTCGCCCGGCTCGAGGCCGTGGCTCCCCTCGGCCGCCACGACGCGCGCGGGGTCGACGACGACGCGCGGCGGCTCGAAGGCCGGCCCTGCGGCGCCGCGCTGCGCTTCGGCGCTCGCGAGCGCGCGGCGGTTGCGGTCCGCCATCTCGCGCAGCGACGGGCCGCACGCGGCGGCCGAGCACGCGATCGACGCCGCCGTCATGAGCTTCAGGATGTTCATGCGCGCATTCTACGAGCGCCTCGCGACGAGGGGCTCAGGGCCTGACGTAGAGCACGCGATGGTTCGCCGAGTCGGCCACGGCCACGCCGTCGCGGTAGAGCGCGAGGCCGCGCGGGAGCGACACGCGCGCGGTGGCGCCGGTGCCCAGCGCGGCCCCGACGCGCCCGTCGCCCACCAGCGTGGTGACCACGTGCTCGCCGTCGAGCGACACGCTGCGCACGCGGTGGTTGTTCGCGTCGGAGAAGATCGCGCGCCGGCCGAGCAGCACGAGGCCGTCCCCCGGTCGCAGGCGCGCGACCTCTCCCCTGCCCTCGATGTCGTCGAAGTCGTAGGGCGCGCCCGCCGCCGCGAAGAAGGCTCCGCCGCCGATCGCTCCGACGGTGCCGTCGCCGAGGGTGACGTAGAGCGCGTTGTCAGACGCCACGGCGACGCCCATGGGGCTCACCAGCCCTCGCGCGACGGTGACGACGCCCGAGCGGGTGATCCTGCGCACGGTGCCGCTGCCCGAGTCGGCGACGTAGAGCGCGCCGTCGGGGGCGAAGGCCAGGCCCCGCGGCAGCGTGAAGGTCGCCCCGCGGGGGTCGTCGGCGTCGTCGCTGCCCACCTCGTCGTTGCCCGCGAAGGTGGTCACCACGCCCGCGGGCGTGACCGCGCGGATGCGGTGGTTGAACGTGTCGCTCACGTAGACCGTTCCGTCGGGGCCGACGGCGACGCCCGTGGGCGCGTCGAAGCACGCCGCGGCCCCGACGCCGTCGCGATAGGCGTGGCTGCGCAGCGCGCCGGTGGGGCCGCAGCCCGCGAGCGTGGTCACGCGCCCGTCG